>DAOPZJ010000070.1:4893-6083 GCA_035353335.1 Oscillospiraceae bacterium
TGCAACCGTATTTTTCATACAAAACCTCTTGACACCGCCCCGAATTTATGTTATATTACTTGGAGCCGCTTGTATGGCCATTATTTTTTGTGGCCGGGGTTTCAAAGCAGACGAGTTGCAAGCTCTCTCACCCCAACAGCGAGATCATCGAAAGGTGTTTTAACAAAACATGTACGCAATCATTGTAACCGGCGGTAAACAATACCGCGTCACCGAGGGCGACGAAATTTTCGTCGAGAAACTCGACAAATACGACGGCGAAGAGATCACTTTTGACAAAGTGCTTGCCGTCGAGGGCGACAACCTGATCACCGGAACCCCGTTTGTAAAAGGCGCTTCGGTCAAGGGAACCGTCGTCAAATCCGGCAAAAACAAAAAAATCAACATCTTTACCTACAAAGCCAAGAAAAACGTGCATCACAAAATGGGTCATCGTCAGCCCTATACAAAGGTGAAGATCGGTTCGATCTCGCTGTAATTTATGATCAAAGCCACCTTCTGTTACCGCGCTAATACCCCAATCGGATTTCAGGTGACGGGTCACAGCGGGACGGCGGAATTCGGAAAAGATATCGTCTGCGCGGCAGTCACATCGGCGGTGATGTTCGCCGTCAACACGATCACCGAAACGTTCGGCGCAAAGGCCACGGTGACGGTCGGCAAAAACTCGGTCTTTGTTGAAAAATGCGAAGACCCCAACGGGCAAAAAATCATCGGTGCGCTCAAAGACCATCTGGCTGTGATTCAAACCGATTACCCGGGTGCACTTAATATCAGGATAATTACCGAAACGGAGGAATAATAAAATGATTAAACTCGGTCTTCAATTCTTCGCTCATAAAAAGGGCGTCGGCTCCACCAAGAACGGACGCGACTCCGAGTCCAAGCGCCTCGGCCTCAAACGGGCCGACGGTCAGCAGGTGCTCGCAGGCAACATTCTGGTCCGTCAGCGCGGAACCCATTTTCATCCCGGCGACAACGTCGGCATGGGCAGCGACAACACCCTGTTTGCGACCGCCGACGGCAAGATGAAGTTTGAGCGTCTTGACCGCGACCGCAAAAAGATCAGCGTCATCACCGAATGAGTTCGGCCCGAGTGAGCTCGGACTGAATAATCTTTCGGTAATCCGACCGATCCGATATTGAATATGAAGAATGGGGCGAGCAGTCGTCCGAAAGCAGGACTCCTG
>DAOPZJ010000070.1:6183-11284 GCA_035353335.1 Oscillospiraceae bacterium
GGGCGCTATCGGGCTCGGCCCGACCAATCGCCCCTACACCACATTCACCCCTCCCACACCATCAAATTGCAAACGAGGATTTTATGTTTATTGACACCGCGAAAGTCACCTTAAAAGCCGGAAACGGCGGCAACGGCGCCGTCACCTTCCACCGCGAAAAATACGTCGCCAACGGGGGACCCGACGGCGGCGACGGCGGAAAAGGCGGCGACATTGTGCTTGTCGGAAACACGCACCTGACCACCCTCGCCGATTTCCGTTATAAACGCAAATACAGCGCGCCCGACGGCGAAAAAGGCGACGGCGGCTGCAGAGCCGGCAAAAAAGGCGACGACATCGTCATTGCCCTGCCCGTCGGCACCGTCGTCAAAGACGCCGAAACCGGCCGCGTGCTCGCCGATATCTCCTCCGAAGAACCCGTCCGCATCGCGAAGGGCGGAAGCGGCGGCGCGGGCAACCGGCATTTCGCGACCGCCAGGCGCCAGTGCCCGCGTTTTGCGAAAGCCGGAGCGCCGGGCGAAGCGCGCGAAGTGCTGTTTGAACTGAAACTGCTCGCCGACGTCGGCCTGGTCGGTTTCCCGAACGCGGGCAAATCGACGCTGGTCTCCGCGATGAGCAACGCCCGCCCCGAGATCGCCGATTATCCGTTCACCACCCTGCGCCCGAATCTCGGCGTCGTTTACGGCCCCGAAGAGGCCTCTTTCGTCATGGCCGACATCCCGGGCATCATCGAGGGCGCGGCCGAAGGCGCGGGACTCGGGCATGAGTTTCTGCGCCACATCGAGCGCTGCCGGATGCTCATCCAGCTCGTCGACGCGGCCTCGACCGAGGGGCGCGACCCCAGATCCGATTTCGACGTCATCTGCTCCGAGCTTTCTCGCTACAGCCCGCTGCTGGCCTCCCTGCCCCGCATCGTCGCCGCCAACAAGACCGACAGCGCCATCCCGGAGATGCTCGACGACTTCTGCGGCTACGCGAAAAGCAAGGGCTTCGAGGTCTTCCCGATTTCCGCGGTCACGGGCGCGGGTCTTTCGGAGCTGAAGAATTATATTTTCAAAACCCTGCCGACGCTGCCGTCCATCAAGGTCTACGAGCCCGAGCCGGAACCCGAATTCAAAGTCGAGAACAACCGCCCGTTCACCGTCACGAACAAAGAGGGCGTCTTCATTGTCGATGCGCCGTGGCTGCTGCGTGTTTTGAATTCGGTCAATATGGACGATTACGAGTCGCTGCAGTATTTTCAGCGCGTGCTGCGCCAGAGCGGCATCATCGACGAACTGGAGCGCCGGGGCGTGCAGGAAGGGGATACGGTGAGCATTTATGACTTTGAATTCGAGTACGTCCGATAACCGTTTTTACGAGTCCGCCCGTTCGCCGGATGAAATGCCCGTTGCGCGGCTGGCGTTTTTAGGCGACGCGGTCTATGAGCTCGTCGTGCGCGAGCAGCTGGTCGAGGGAGCGGAAGTCCCGTTCGAAAAGCTCAACGACCTCAAGCAGGAATTCGTCAAGGCGTCCGCGCAGGCGGCTGCGGCAATTAAAATTTTGCCGTTACTTACCGAAAAAGAAGAGCAGATCTACCGTCGGGGCAGAAACGCGAAACATAAGACCGCCCCGAAAAGCGCGTCGCTCGGCGATTACGCAAAAGCCACGGGTTTTGAGGCACTTTTGGGATATTTGTGGCTTTCCGGTCAAAAATCACGTATAATGGAACTCGTGGGATCCGGTTTTTAAAAACGGGAGGTCTGACAATTGGACGGTTCCGAGAAAAGCGCTAAAATTAAAAATATCGTTTGGGATATTCTCGGTTTTCTCGCAGGCAGCTTTCTGATGGGTTTTTCGGTGGTGTATTTCGCCGCGCCGAACAACATCTCCATCGGAGGCGTCACCGGCATCTCCACCATGATCAGTTACCTGTCGGGCGGCAAATTCCCGATCGGCATCACCATCATCGTCCTCAACATCCCGCTGTTTGTGCTTGCGGCGTTTATGCTCGGCAAACGGCTGCTGTTCAAATCCGCGGTCGGAATGCTCTCGGTTTCGCTGATGATCGACCTTTTGGAATTTTTGAAGCTCCCGGCCTATCACGGCGAGATGATCGTCGCCTCCCTGTTCGCGGGCGCCATCGGCGGCGTGGGACTCGGGCTGATTTTTCTGCGCGGCGGCACAACCGGCGGCGTGGACATCATCGGGCGGCTCATCAAACTCAAACACGCCCATATGGAAATGGGCAAACTGATTCTGATGATCGAGGGCGTCATTTTAATCGGAACCTGGCTGGTCTACAAAAATATCAATAATTCGCTGTATTCTTTGATTACAATCTATGCGTACTCCCGGCTGACCGATACGGTGCTCTACGGCATCGACTACGGAAAATCCTATTTTATCATCTCGGCCAAGCCGCGCGAGATCGCCAAAGAGATCATGGCGAAGATCGGGCGCGGCGTGACGTTTTTAAAAGGCAGCGGCGCCTATACCGACGCGGACAAAGAGATCATTCTGACGGCGCTGCGAAACAGCGAGACCTCCAAGGTGCGCGCCATCATCCGCGAAATCGACCCATCGGCTTTTATCATCGTCTGCAGCACAAGCGAAACGATCGGCGAAGGATTCAAATCAATCCGGGAAAACAAATGATATGATCATGCAGGGGCGGATATCATCCGCCACCGCGCCAACGCCGTATTGACATCGCGGGCGATATCGGGCGCGGCCCCTGCACTACGTCACCATCAACTCCGGGAAAACACGCTGCGAAAGGATTTTCAAATCATGAGGGGAAATTTCTGCTTCAACTGCATGAAGGCCTTCGACGGGGGCACGGTCTGCCCCAACTGCGGCTTCAATACGCAGGCGAGACAACTTCCGCCGGCACTGCCCTACGATTCGCTTCTGGGCGGGCGCTACAAAGTAGGCAGAACCGTCCGGATGGACGGCGACAGCTATACTTATACCGCGCTCGACCTGCGCACCGGCAGGATCGTCCAGATCACGGAGTTTTTCGTCCATAACCTGATGAGCCGCTCCGATGACGGCGTCACCGCGGTCTTCCGTCCCGACAAAGTCGATCTGATCGCCGAACTGCGCGAGGACTTTGTCGACATGGCGCACAAGCTCGTCAAACTGGCGGAGCAGAGCCCGGTCGTCTCGGTCTGCGACATCTTTGAGGGCAACGGCACGAATTATTTTGTGGTCATCATCGATGAGAGCATGGCGATGGTTGAAGTCGCCGACGCGTTCCGCGGTTCCGGTCATGCCGCCTGGGAAAAAGTCCGCCCGATTTTCGACATCCTGATCTCCGAACTCGAAATGCTCCACCTCCACGGCCTTGTGCACCGCGGCATCGACGAATCGACGGTGCTCATCGCCTCCGACGGCAGCATCCGCCTGCGCGGATTTTCGGTGCCTTCCGCCCGCATCAACGGCAAGGGCGTCCAAATCAACATCTCCGACGATTACGCCGCGCCCGAGCAGTTCACCGGAACCCCCTACCCCGACCGCACCGCCGACGTCTATTCGGCCTGCGCGCTGATGTTCCGCTGCATCACGGGCATAAAATATACCCGCGCCAACCGCGACAATTTCGCTTCCCTGTTCCCCCGCGACGTCCCCGCCTGCGCTGTCTCGGCCCTCTTCAAAGGGCTGAGCCGCGACCCGGAGAAGCGTTTTCCCACGATGATGGAACTGCGCGCCGCGCTCTCGGGCGAGGCCGTCCCGGCGCCGGAGCTTTCGGACAGCCAGCCCCAAAAAGAGGGCAAATACGCGAAGACGCGCTTCGTCATCGGCGTGTTCGCGGCATCTTTGGTGCTGCTCGCGGGCATCGCCGTCGCGGCGCTCTATTTTGTCTTCGACGTCAACGTGTTCAAAGCGAACTGGAGGCCGACGAGTTCCGCTCAGAGCCGCGTCTATTCGAGCATTCCGCAGACGAGCTCCGAGCTTGCCGTCATGAACGTGCCGAACCTGCTGAACCTCAAGCTCTCCGACGTCATGGATTTATACGGCGCAAGCCAAAAATTCACCTTCCAGGTCCAGTATTCCGCGTTCAACGACACCTACCCGCGCAACATCGTCATGAAACAGAGCCCCGACCCGAACACCCCGTCGCCCGGCCTGACCACGGTCGTTCTGACCGTCAGCCGCGGCCCCGAATACATCGTCATGCCGTCGGTGCTCGGCCGCCCGCTCAGCGAGGTCTACAAGGAACTCACCTATCTCGGCCTCGACGTCTATCTCGTCGAAGTCGACGCGAGCTACGTCTCGACCGCGGCCGTCACCTATGACGTCGGCATCGTTCTGGACTGCCCGACCGCGGCGAAGAGCATCGTCAAAGCCGAATCGACCGTCATTTTATACGGCACCGCCGACCGCACCTCAGGCCCGGTCTCGACCGTCACCAACGCGGACGGCACGATCAGCGCTTGGATGACGCCCGCTCCGGTCATCCTCAACGGCACGGTGTCGGCCACCACCGACGTCAAGGGCAATAAGGTCTGGTATCTGGTCAGAGCCCCCTATGAACTCCCCTATACCGTCTCTTACGGCTATGACCAGCAGGGCAATCCCACCATGGCAAGGGTCTACGCGCCGACGCCCGGCGGAGGCACCGCCTCGGACGTCATCGGCCCGGACGGCACCACGACCCGCATCTTCACGCCGGCCCCCGAGCGGCTGTACGGCAAGGTCACCGAGAACCTGCTCGCAAACGGCACCGTTCAGTACATATTCCAAGCCGACCCGATCAAAATCAACGGTACGGTCTCGTCGCTCACCTATCCGAACGGAACCACCTCACAGGTGTTTATCCCCACCCCGCGCGGCGGTGCCGAAATCCCGACGGCCTCAGTCCAAGCAGTCCCCGGCCCGAACGGCACAACGTCCTACATAGTAACCCCGCTGAGCTGACGCAATTCAAATAAATTTTGTAGGGCGCGGCATCCCTGACGCGCCGTGCGTGCGCCGTGCGCCAGCGAACGCGGTTCGCATTGAAAAACCTTGACCTCCACTTGATCTGTTTATTCCCGTGTAGAGCGAACTTCGTTCGCTTGCCGTTCGTCCTCTGTAAACTAAAACCCCCGGCGGTATTTCAAAACCGCCGGGGGTT
>DAOPZJ010000071.1 GCA_035353335.1 Oscillospiraceae bacterium
ACCACATCCTCTTGAAATTGTTCCGTGATAACCCTCTGTTCTAGTCAAGACCCTAAAATTTTTAATAAGACAGAAAATCAATTGTGAAAAAACTAATAAATTTTGAGGAATAAATATCCCAATATAATTATTATATCACATATTCCCGGTCACCGTCAAAAAACGAAACTGCTTTTTATTTTATAGCAGAATTTTATAAATTGGGAAATCAAAAGAAGTTGATTTTAATTATAAACAAATAATAAACCTAAAAATTCTGTATTTGTAAATATTTAATACTGCTTTTTTATTGCGAAATGATTGCATTTCAATCAAAAAAGAGATATACTTGTTTTTATATATTTTTTCTGACTGGGGGAGTCATCGGATGAACAAAAAATTAGCTTTTTACATATTAAAAAGGATTTTGCTCGCTATTATGACGATCATCTTGGTTGTTTTGATTACCTTTTTCGTAATGCATGCCATTCCGGGGGGGCCGTTTTTAAGTGAAAAGGCCCCAAGCCCACAGGTTACGGCTGCGCTTGAGGCAAAATACGGTCTGGATAAACCGATTATGGAGCAATTTTGGACTTATCTGAAAGGTGTTGTCAAATTTGATTTCGGCCCTTCGATCAAACAGAGAGGCCGAAGTGTAAGCAGCATCATCCTGGAGGGTTTTAAAGTCAGCGCAAAATTAGGCCTTGCGGCGGCTTTTTTAGCGATCATATTCGGTCTTGTTCTGGGTTCTCTCGCCGCCGTTTTTCACAATAAAACGATTGATAAGATCACAATGGTTCTATCAACCGCATTTGTCGCGATGCCGTCTTTTATCATAGCGACCTTTTTGTTATTGATTTTTTGCGTGAATTTGAATTTGCTCCCCGCAAACGGCTCGTCGGCAGGAGGATTGATTTTGCCGATTATCTCTCTTTCCTTATATCCGATGGCTTATATCATACGATTGACCCGGTCGAGTATGCTCGATGTGCTCGGGCAGGACTATATCCGGACCGCGCGTGCAAAAGGCGTCAAACCCAGCAAGGTCTTGTTTAAACACGCTCTGCGCAATGCTATCACACCGGTTATCACTTATGCGGGTCCCATGATCGCATTCATCGTCACCGGAAGCTTGGTCGTTGAGAAAATTTTCGCGGTGCCGGGTTTGGGAAAATACTTCGTCTCCAGCATCTTTAACCGGGATTACACATTGATTATGGGGACCACGATTTTTCTTGCTGCGCTCATCATCCTGATGATGTTGGTCTCGGATATCTTATATAAAGTATTTGACCCACGGGTAGAACTGTCTTAAAACAGGAGGATTTGGAATATGAACGAGAAAGATAAAATACTTAAAAAGAATCCTCTGAGTTTTCAGCTGGACCTGTCTAAATTTGAACCCGCGACAGATGAGGAAAAACTGCAGCAGGTGAAAATGCGGGAGCGGACGACTTTTTTAAGAGACGGCCTTCGCCGTCTTTGGAAAAATAAAATCGCGATGACCTGTCTTTTTATCCTTGCGGTTATCTTAATCATCGTAATTTTTGTACCGACGTTTTACCCTTATTCTTATGAGCAGCAGCTTGGCCTCATACAAGGCCAGACTGTTGATTCCTCTTATCTTAATTTAAAGCCGTTTGAATACGGTGCGACCGAACAAGCGAAGATTGCGGCCGGTGAGAAAGTATTTCCGCACATCTTCGGAACCGATTCCGCGGGCAGAGATTATGCCATCCGCGTCGTTTACGGCGCTAGGGTTTCATTGTTAGTCGGCTTCTTTGCCAGTATCATCGTTTTGATCATCGGTGTCACCTACGGCTCCATCTCGGGATATTTCGGCGGTCGGTTGGATTTATATATGATGCGTATCGTCGATATCATCTATTCTCTGCCCGATCTGCTGATGATCATTCTGCTTTCGGTGGTATTGAAATTAGTTCTTGAACCTGTGATTCAAGGCACCTCGCTTTCAAAATTGGGAACCGGCATGATCAGTATCTTCATCGTATTTGCATTATTGTATTGGGTGAGCATGGCTCGTTTGATCCGCGGTCAAATCCTCTCGATTAAACAGGAGGAATTCGTTCTTACAGCCAAATCCATCGGCGCGAGTTCTAACCGGATTATCCGCAAACATATCCTGCCCAATTGTATCAGCATCATCATCATTACAACCGCTTTACAAATTCCTTCCGCTATTTTCACTGAAAGCTTCCTCAGTTTCCTGGGCCTCGGAGTCTCGATTCCGATGCCGAGTTTGGGATCGCTTGCATCCGATGCGCTGACCGGTATCTACAGCTACGCTTATCGTTTAGTCATCCCGGCTGTTTTCATTTGTTTGATCGTGCTCTCACTGAATCTGCTCGGAGACGGATTGCGCGATGCCTTTGACCCGAAACTGAAAAATCGATGAGAAAGGCGGCGTAAATAAAATGAGATTATTGGAAGTAAGAAATTTAAAGACATCATTTTACACCTCTTCCGGTGAGGTCAGAGCCGTCAACGGCGTCTCTTTCAATTTGGATGAAGGTAAAGTACTCGGAATCGTGGGCGAATCCGGTTCCGGCAAAAGTGTAACTGCTTATTCTGTCCTTCAGATTTTGACGCATCCCGGTAAAATTGTTGACGGCAGTATAAAATTCAAAGGGCAGGAATTGGTCGGCGCCGGCGAAAAGGTTATGAGTGCGATTCGCGGCAATAAAATCAGCATTATCTTCCAAGACCCAATGACCAGCCTCAATCCGGTGTTTTCGATCGGAAATCAACTGATGGAAGCCATCATGCTGCATACCAACCGAGATCAAAAACAGGCGAAGGAAAGAGCCGTCGAGATGCTCTCTCTTGTCGGCGTCAGCGAACCGAAAAAGAGAATGAATCAATATCCGCATGAGTTTTCGGGAGGCATGCGCCAGCGCGTTATGATTGCCATGGCGCTTGCTTGTGAGCCGGATATCTTGATTGCCGACGAACCGACAACCGCGCTTGACGTAACCATTCAGGCTCAGATTCTTGAACTGATGAAAGACCTCCAAAAAAAGATGGGTATGGCGATCATTTTAATCACACATGATCTCGGTGTAATTGCCGATATGTGTGACGAGGTCATCGTCATGTATGCGGGACAGTTCTGTGAACGCGGTACCGCCGATGAAATTTTCTATAATCCGCAGCACGAATATACCAAAGGCTTGATTCGCTCTATTCCTACCGTTTCCGATAAAAGAGAGCGTTTAAAGCCGATCGGAGGTTCTCCGATTGATTTGCTCAATATGCCTTCAGGCTGTCCGTTTTCACCCCGATGCGATAATGCAATGAAAATCTGTCTCAAAGAAAACGCCCGTGAGATCGTCATTAACGAAAAACATATCTCAAGGTGCTGGTTTAATATTAAAAAAAGTATTGATGAAGGTATCCTCACACCGGACCAGATAAAGGAGCTGAATTTAAATGATTAAAGAAAACACACTGCTGGAAGTAAATCATTTAAAGCAGTATTTTGATATCCCGACCGGATTTTTCGGCTCGATTCCGCTGAAAGCGGTTGATGACGTCTCTTTTTCTATCAAAGAAGGCGAGACCCTTGGTTTGGTCGGAGAATCCGGCTGCGGAAAAACTACCGTCGGCCGCACGCTGCTGCGGCTTTATAAACCTACCGGCGGAGAGATTGTCTTTAACGGAAAGAAAATCGAAGGTAAGAGATCGATTCAGGAGATACGTAAAAAAGCGCAGATGGTCTTTCAGGACCCCTACTCTTCCCTTGATCCTCGCATGACTATCGGAGACATCATCGGAGAACCGCTTGACGTTCATAAGCTCTATTCATCGAAGAAAGAGCGCCAGGAAAAAATCATGAACCTGATGGATATCGTCGGGCTTTGTTGCGAACACACCACCCGTTACGCGCACGAATTTTCAGGCGGACAGCGGCAGCGCATCGGTATCGCCCGTGCTTTGGCCGTTGATCCCAAATTCATCGTCTGCGATGAACCCGTCTCTGCCCTTGACGTTTCAATTCAGGCGCAGATCATCAATATGTTTGAAGAGCTTCAAAAGAAATTAAATTTGACCTATCTCTTCATCGCGCATGACCTATTGGTTGTCAAACATATTTCTAACCGAATTGCCGTTATGTATCTCGGCAAAATCGTTGAAGTCGCTCCGGCAAACGAACTGTATAACAAACCGCTGCATCCTTATACGGTTTCTTTGCTTTCTGCGGTTCCGATTCCCGACCCAAATTACGCGCGCTCGCATAAGCGCATCACGCTTGAAGGAGATGTCCCGAGCCCGCTCCATATGCCGAGCGGCTGCCCGTTCAGAACCAGATGCCCGAAAGCGACAAAAGAATGCGCCGAAAACGCACCGAATCTGAGAGAAATTTCACCAAATCATTACGTTTCCTGCTTGCATATTTAAAACAATTGGTGTATGATGTCTTACATATTTATTAACCGGAACTCGGTTAATTTAATATGAAATCTAAATGGAGGGGAAAAAATGAAAAAGACATTAAGCATTCTGCTGACGCTGCTCATGGTGTTTGGTCTTACAATCGGCTGCGCGCCGAAAGCACCGACCGAAATGACCGTTTGTGTCGGTCCCTATCCCGATACGATCGATCCGGCTCTGAACAGCGCGGTAGACGGCGCCACCTATATCATCCACGCCTTTTCCGGTTTGGTAGGATATAGACAGGACGCTAACGGCAAACTGGAACTCTTTGCCGACTGTGCAAAGGAGCTTCCTACTGCGACCGCCACTGCCGACGGTAAGGTACAATACGTATTCACACTCAAAGACGGCCTCAAATGGAGCGATGGCAGCGATCTGACTGCCGCTGATTTCATCTATGCGTGGAACAGAGCTGTTTCTCCGGTCACCGGAGCTGACTATGGCTATATGTTCGACGTCATCGACGGTTATTCGGCGATCATGGATGCTTTCACGCCGGCCAATGATGCACAGGCGATTGCAGATGAAGCTGCGGCAGCTCTTGAAGCTGCTAAAGGCACCGCAAATGAAGCTGCTGCGCAAGCTGCATCCGATAAAGCTGCGGCAGATGCCGAAACAGCATATGCAGCCTCGGTAACGGCGGCGGCAGCGCTTTCTCTGAACGTCACAGCGTCCGAAGACGGAAAAACATTGACCGTGGTACTTCCGGTTGATGTCCCCTACTTCATCGAGCTCTGCGCGTTCCCGGCCTATATGCCTGTCAAGAAATCCGTTGTCGAAGGCAACGAGAGCTGGGCGACAGCTGCCGAAACCTACATCAGCAACGGTCCGTACAAAGTGACCGAATTCTCCCAGGCGCAATTGGTCATGGAGAAGAACGAAAACTACTACAATGCCAAAGCAATCGTCACCGATAAGCTGGTTTTCCCGTTCAATGATGATGACAGCTCTCTGCTTGCCAACTATCAGAGCGGCGCTTACCTGTTCATTGACTCGGTCCCGAACAACGAGATCGAAAATTTGAAGACGACTTATCCGAACGATTTCAAAGTTACCGGTCAGCTTGGAACATATTATGTATGCTTCAACGTCAATGACACCGCACTTTCTGTATTCACTCCCGAAGAAGCCGTGAAAATCAGAACCGCGATGTCACTGTTGATCGACAGAAATTACATCGTCACCAATATCGGTAAAGCCGGTCAGGTTCCGGCCGCCGGATTTGTGGCAATGGGTCTCACCGAACCGGATGGTTCCGAATACATCTCCAAGAACGGTCCTGCCGGCGACGGTAAAGGTTATTACAGCGTTGCCGCCGCGGATTACACCGCCAACTGCGATAAGGCAATCGCGCTCTTCAAAGAAGTCGCGGCCTCTTCCAAGAAGTTCACCGTGGGCGCCGACAACAAGCTCGTCGGATTCCCCGAGCTCACTTATATCTTTAATAACGGCTCCGGTCACCAAGCCATTGCGGAATATCTGCAGGGTCTTTATGCCGGATACGGCCTCACAATGAACGTCACCTCCCAGGAATGGGGCACCTTCCTCAACACCCGTAAGGACGGCAACTATTCCGTGGCCAGAAACGGCTGGCTGGGCGACTACAACGATCCGATCTCCTTCCTCGACATGTGGACGACCAAGAGCGGCAACAACGACTGCCAGTTCGGCAAGGGCGCATTTGAAACCTATGCCGGCTACAGTTACGATGATAAGACCGGTTTGACATGGGCACAGTCCTATGACGCTTTGATCGCTCAGGTCAAGGCCTCCAAGGATAAGGTCGAGCGTTTCGCACTGATGCACAAAGCCGAAAACGTGCTGATGAGCACCGGCGCTATCTGCCCGCTCTACTACTACACCGACATCTTCATGATCAGTCCGACCATCAAGGGCTTCTTCTCGAGCCCGCTCGGATTCAAGTACTTCATGTATGCATCGGTTGAAGCCGATACCGCTGCGAAATAAGCAGTACCGATTTTAATCAAAACAAAGACAAAGCGGCCGGGAAACCGGCCGCTTGTTTTTGCTTTATTCCATTTTACTTAATCATGTTCAGGAAGTGCTGATGCACGGTAGTATCGTTGGTGAGCTCGGGGTGGAAAGCGGTAACGAGTTGACTGCCCTGCTGCGCGGCTACGATTTTGTGATCGACGACCGAAAGAATTTTTGTGCTACTTTCGATCGATTTGATATACGGCGCGCGGATAAACGTCATTGCGATCGGTTTTCCGCCGAATTCCGAAACCGTATTAAAGCTTCCGAGTTGACGTCCGTATGCGTTTCGAACGACGGTGATGTCCATAGTCCCAAGGTGCGAAACGGGTTTGTTGTCGATTTTTTTGGCGAGCAGGATCATTCCGGCGCAGGTTCCGAAGACCGGCAGACCGTTTCGAATCAAATCACGTATCGGGTTCATCATGTCCAAATCGACGAACAGCTTTCCCATCGTGGTGCTCTCGCCGCCGGGAAGGATCAGCCCGTCGAAAGGCCGATTCAAGTCGCTTTTTTTGCGGATCTCGAAGCTTTCTGCGCCGAGCTTCTCAAGCATCTGACGGTGTTCGAGAAAAGCGCCCTGAAAAGCCAGAATTGCTACGACCATTTATTTGCCACGCTCCGCCATCAGCAGTTCGATCTCGCCCTCGTTGATGCCGACCATGGCTTCGCCGAGGTCTTCGGAGAGTTCGGCGATGATTTTCGGATCGTTGTAGTTCGTGACGGCCTTGACGATGGCTGCGGCGCGTTTTGCGGGGTTGCCCGACTTGAAGATACCCGAGCCGACAAAAACGCCCTCCGCGCCCAACTGCATCATCAGCGCGGCATCGGCGGGAGTTGCGACGCCGCCCGCGGCGAAGTTCACAACCGGCAGCTTGCCGTTTTGGCTGACATAGAGCAGCAGGTCATAGGGCACTTTTAACTGTTTGGCGGCCTCGTAGAGTTCGTCCTGGCTGATGGAGGTCATGCGCCTGATTTCGCTCTGCATCATGCGCATATGGCGGACGGCTTGGATGATATCGCCCGTGCCGGGTTCTCCTTTAGTGCGTATCATGGACGCGCCCTCGCTGATGCGCCGCAGGGCCTCTCCGAGGTCTTTTGCGCCGCAGACGAATGGCACCTTGAATTTCGTCTTGTCGATGTGGTAAACGTTGTCAGCGGGCGAAAGAACTTCGCTCTCGTCGATGTAGTCGATTTCGACGGCTTCAAGAATCTGCGCCTCGACAAAATGGCCGATTCGGCACTTGGCCATGACCGGAATCGAGACGGCGGCCTGAATGCCCTTGATCATCTTGGGATCGCTCATGCGAGAGACGCCGCCGGCTGCGCGGATATCGGCCGGGATGCGCTCGAGCGCCATGACCGCGCACGCGCCCGCTTTTTCGGCGATGGCGGCCTGTTCGGGGGTGGTTACATCCATGATGACCCCGCCTTTTAACATCTGCGCGAGTTGTTTATTGAGTTCATATCTGTCGTTTGTCATAAAAAGCACCTCTTTACATTTGGTATACCATATACTATAATTGATTTGGTATTGTTGAAATACCCATTTTGATATTTATTTATATTACCAGATTGGAGGGTGTACTATGTTGACTTATGACTTATCAAGCCGCGGGAATGTTCCGATTTATTTATATTTATATAACCGAATCAAGGCCGATATCGAAAACGGCGTAATCAAGCCCGATGAAAAGCTTCCTTCAAAGCGCAATTTGGCGGAACACCTGAAAATCAGCGTTTTGACCGTGCAGAACGCCTATTCCGCACTGCTTTCAGAGGGATATTTGTATGCGCGGGCAAAGAGCGGGTATTTTGCCTCGGCGCTGGAGCACGTGAACCGCGCGCCTGCGAAAAAGACGGATGAAAGCGAAAACAAAGACGTAAAAAAAGAGCCGGAATGGCTGATCGATTTTTGCGACAACAACATCGACGCGGCGAATTTTCCTTTTTCGATCTGGTCCAAGCAGATGCGCGAAGTGCTTTGCGAGGGCGCGGCTTTGGAGCGGATTCCGTCGGAGGGTGTGAAAGCGCTTCGCGTTGCCATTGCGGACTTTTTATATCATTTTCGCGGCATGGCGGTTTCACCCGAGCAAATCATCATCGGCGCGGGCACGGAATATCTTTATGGGCTGTTAGTCAAGCTGCTCGGGAAAGACAAGATTTACGCGGTCGAGGACCCGGGGTATCGCAAGATCGCGGCGGTTTACCATGCCGAAAACATGGAATGTCGTTATATTGGGCTGGACAAATACGGGATTTCGTCGGCGGAGCTTGCCGAAAGCGGTGCGGACATCGTGCATATTTCGCCTGCGCACCACTTCCCCACCGGCATTGTGATGCCGATTAAGCGGCGGCAGGAGATTTTGAATTGGGCGAACGAACAAGCGGGACGCTTCATTATCGAGGATGATTATGACAGCGAGTTCCGGTTTGCCGAAAAGCCGATTCCCACGATGCAGAGCATCGACGCGCAGGGCAAAGTGATTTATATGAACACGTTTTCAAAGACGATTTCGCCGTCAATCCGCATCAGCTATCTGGTGCTGCCCCGCGACCTGCTTGCAAGGTTTCACGACGAGCTCGGGTTTTACGCCTGCACGGTATCGGGGTTTGAGCAATTTGCGCTCGCCAAATTTATTGCAAACGGGTATTTTGAGCGGCACATCAACCGCATGAAAAAGGCGTACAAGGCCAAACGGAATCTGATTATCAAGGCC
The DNA here is from genome assembly GCA_035353335.1 of Oscillospiraceae bacterium. Lineage (NCBI taxonomy): Bacteria > Bacillati > Bacillota > Clostridia > Eubacteriales > Oscillospiraceae > Oscillospiraceae bacterium. The sequence goes on from DAOPZJ010000071.1 coordinate 9,150, forward strand.
ATCAAGAACAATGCCCTCGGCAATCAAGCCGAGATTTTGGAGGAAAACGCGGGGCTGCATTTTATTTTAAAGCTGAAAACGGCGCTTTCAGACGAGGAGATTGTGCGGCGCGCCAAAGAAAACGGCATAAAAATATCCTGTCTGTCGCAGTATTGCTTCAGGCAGGATCACGCCGCGCCCGGCATGGTGATTATCAACTATTCCGGTATCAATACCGATCGGCTGGAGGCGGTGATGACGGCGTTGGAGCGCATATATATTTGAAGCTGATCTCTGCGTCGAGAAGCCGCATGATTTCTCTCCTGCGGCGAAAAGGGATAAAGATATCGAGAAAAAACAAATGGACGGCTTCCCATGTGAATACCCAACCGCCGATCAATAAGCTCTCCAACAAGACCTTATATACGGTTTTCGTTATTGTATAGTTATTTAATATGGTGTAGGCCGTCAACAGCACGATGGAAGTGAAAAGCAATACCCCGGAGAACCGGACAAGCCGTTTTGTTTTCCGCTGCTCCAGACGGTTCATGGAGATGTAATAATTGCGATAACTCGTGCGGATTTGATCTTCCTTTTCCGATTGTTTTTCAGCCGTATTCACGCAAAATACGATCTCGAGCTTTTTTCGCAGCGGGATATCCTCGGAGCACAGGTTTAAAAATTCGGTGAGCCCGGTGTTCAGGTCGCGCTTTTTGAAAACCGCATTGTCCCATTCATGAAAAAACTCCAGATAGTTTTCCAAAGAAATATCAATGATCACCCGCCCGTTCGTCTCATTTTTACGGTACAGCGTCTCGTAGTGCGTTCTTTTCATATGATAAAATCATCCTCGATATCTAAAAAATCCGGTGCCTATGTTTTTATTATACCATATTATCTTGTTGTTTTTTGATATCTTTTCATTTCATCAACACGGGGCGGTCGGAGGGGAAAAATAAAAAAGACGGCATCAAAATATCCTGCCTGTCGCATTATTGCTTCAGGCAGGAACACGTTTCTCCAGGCATGGTGATTAACAACTACTCCGGCATCAACACGGATCGGCTGGAGGGGGTGATGGAGGTTATCGTAAATATAATCTTAAAAGATTTATGAATTATTTTATTTGATAAAAATCAAACTTATATTTATCACTATTTAGAAACATTTGAAAAACAGGTATGTGCTTTTTTTGAGCTATATCTATAATCCTATGTTTTGCATTGTCTTCAATATTCGCTCCTAAAAATACTCTTCTTGCTTTTGGTAATTTCATTATTGGTTCTTTACTTTTTATTTGGAGTATACGCCACTCCTTTTCATAAGACCAATCTTCGCTTTTAAATAACAATCCATATATTAGTTGTTCCACAAAATTCGGTGGAATCTTTTTTGTTTTATAATAATAAGTCAATGTTTTACTACTAAATAATGCTTTTGACAATAATGGTCGTGTATCAGAATAAATTACTGGAAACAACATAATTTGAGCTGCTAATAAATCAGGATAAAGATTTGTTGTAAGTGTTTGCGAAAAATCATATTCAAGGCAAAATCCATAATGTTTATTCGCATAATGTGACCACATAAGAAGTGAATCCATTCTCTCACTTAAACAAGTTATTCTAAATTGTTCTGAAATAATATTACGGCCTTTTTGCAAAGTTTCTTTCGAAACTGGATTGGCTACACTAAACTGTACAGAAAAGATAAGGTCATGGTATAATTCTAA
>DAOPZJ010000072.1 GCA_035353335.1 Oscillospiraceae bacterium
AGGCAATCCTGGACGCTCCGCTCGCAATATAAATAATCCCGCAATATATAAAGCCCAATTTTTCTAATAATCCCCGCATGGGTTTGTTGTCTTCGTGGGTATCGATTCGGACATTGCCCGCCAGTTCGTAAGCCCAGTTCAAACAAAATGTCGCCGCGCCTTTACTCCCTTTCGCCGAGGCGATTCTGTGCACAACGCCGTACGGTTTGTCATTAAGCCACGCACCGCCCTTGATCACCCGGTAAGTCGGATCGTCTTCTATATTAAAATAAAAAACACAGGCGATTTCTTCATCGTTCATGCAGACATAGAGCTTTTTCCTCCGGATATCTTCTTCAATCAGCTCCCGAGGCGGATGTCTGTCTCCCCACTGTTCGCCGTTGCCGTTCTCTTTCATGAATTTCCTGGCATATTTATAGATGTCTATGATTTCTTCGATCTGGTCTGCTTGGGCGATTTTAATCTCCATTTTTCTTTGACCCGATGGGTCTCCTTTCATCTGGTTGGTATGAAAATATACCGGTTGGGCAATTGTTTTCAATCCGATCAATCTCTGCTGCACAGATTTTATTATATCGGGTTTCGGCATGATGTCAAGATTCGACTGCGTCCCCCGCCTTTTGACAATCGGAAGCCGATATCGTATAATTCAAACAGGAATTGTCTGTCAGGAACAAGGAGAATGATATGAAGCTCGCATGCAAAATCGCCGGTCATCGCTGGAACGCTTGTAAATGCACCCGCTGCGGCGAAACGCGCAACGAACAACACGATTGGCAGGCCGTCAATGGGAAATGCCTCGAAATTTGTGCGATTTGCGGAAAACAACACGAATTGCCCCACCAATGGAACGGTTGCAAGTGTGAGCGCTGCGGTGTTTTGCGCGGTGAAGGACACCGTTGGGTTACGGATAATCCATATATAGAGCGCTGCACCGTCTGCGGCGGTACACAGCTCTCTGCGTTTGCGAGGCAAGAAAACGCCGTCAACGAAATTATTATAAAAAGCGAAGGCCTTTACGACAACCGCGATGCATTTTTAGCCGCCGCTCGGTCAGTCACCGACCAAGACCTGCTTTTACGCTTAGCGGAAGGAACCCGTGTCGGTTGGGCCATTCGATCCGCCGCCGTCTCCCGTCTTTCCGATCAATGCGTGTTATTCAAATTCGCGCAGGATCAAGAACTCGATCTCAATATCCGCAAAGCCGCAATCCGAAAACTGACCGACCAAACCCGCCTGTTAACGCTATTAAGAGACGATAATGTTTTTATCCGCATTGAAGTCATCCAACTGTTGACCGATCAGGCGATTTTGGAATCTCTGGTAAGCGACGAGCACAATCTGGCGCGCATTCATGTGATTAAAAAGCTCACCAACCGCGCTTTCGTGCAGGATTTACTGCAAAAGCCCGAACATGCGGAAGTCACAAAGGCCGTTCGGGAACGGCTGCTGATTTTAAACGATGAAATCAAATGCATACGGTGTGAACGCTCATTCCCGAAAAGCGAAAAGGCCGCCGGCTATGCGGTGGATCTGTGCATTACATGTGTAAACGACCTGAAGCCGCACGAAGGCGGCCATCTGGTTTTTATGAAATCCGACGGATGCGATACCTCCTACACCTGTGTCAAATGCGGAAACTCGGAACTCATCAGCGACGGCATCCCCGTCGGCGATATGCTCTATAAAATCCCATGTAAAAACCGCCGATATTGTGCCAACCATTAATTATATCTCAGAATAGCGATATCTCCTGATGTGACTTGAAGTGTCACTTTATTAACTTTATTCCCGATCTGTCCTTCCGAATTCATTTTACTTGTAACTGTAATCGGAAAATCAGACTTGACTTTTCCGCTTGTTGTAATAATTCTATATGAAAACTCTGCGGTCTCAGGAAGCTCAAGCGTGATATTTCCTGAGGTTATCCCTATGTTTGTGTTTTGAATATTAAATTCTTTGCAACTCATCAACACTTTAGCCGAGGAACCTTTTATCGTGAGCTCCTTTGAGTCAAGTTCTTTTAAATGAATATCTCCGGAAGTTGTATTTATGGAAACGATATCAGCGGTCAATTTCCTGGCATTAAATCCGCCGGAGAATGTATGAAGTGTGAAGTCGGCTAAACGAATCGAATCTGTCTCGACAATACCGGAATTCGGACAGAAAAAGAAGCCGACTTTAACTCGGCTTCTTTAGATTCTTAAACTTCCGTATAGTTACAACACTGCCGCTGTGTCTTTTTCCGCGCCGATTCCGGGAGCTCCGTGAAGCAGTTCGCCGATGGTGATATCCGGATTCGCGACCCCCGCTTCCATGATCCTGACGCTTTGCTCGAACAGTGCTTGCAATTCTTCGACACGCAGAATTTTTACCATATACTCAAAACGAAAATCAAGGCCGCCGTCAATCAGATTGGGGACAATAATGGTATAGAGCGGCATTACAAAACGCCCGTTGCTGTAATTTCCGAATTCACAATGCAATCCCTCGGGCAGTGTAAGCGAGAGCGGGACACAAGTTAATAGCATGGAATAGGTCCATGAAAATATCGACATGTGCTCCATTTTTTTGATCTCATCTTGTTTGAGTGAAAACAGATAATCCGTATGGCGCAGAATTTGATACTGCACCTCCTGCGTACGCTCGATTGCCTGCATAAACGTCTTATCCTTTGAGATGACGGTGCGCAGCGGAAGGGTGTTGACGCGGCAGCCGCCGGAGCGTTTGTCCGCAAGGGTGATTCTGCGGTTAAAAGCGACGATAAAATTGACGTCGTCCGTCTCCTCATTGATTCTCGACAGATAAGTCCGCATGCCGACATAAATCATCGTCTGCAAAGGAATGCCCTTTTTTTCGCAGAAGGAAAGAATCGGCGCGGCTCTTTCCGCGGAGAGATGAATCCCGTAATTATCGCTTTTATCTTTAATAAACGTATTGATACTTGCATAACGAAGATTCGGGTCTCTTTTTCTGCGACGATTTTGGTTCAACAGGCGCATCCCGTCGGGGCCTGCATAAAAAGAGGGGCCGTCTTTTGCATAATATTCTTTAAAAAACTGTCTGTGTTTATCTTCCTCATCTTTATTCCCGAATATCACAAGATCCTTTTTCAAACACTCTTCAAACGAAGCGAGCGGCTTGGGCATTGCAGTATTGTTTTTAAGCGCCATAATGACGTCGAGCAAATCGGCGAACAGCAAGACCACTCCGTACAAATCAATGATAATATGACAAATATTTAAATAAATCCCGATGCGCCCGTCATATGTACGATAAAAGAAGAAACGGTACATTTCTCCCTTATTGGTTTTCAACGGTGTGTGTGCATCTTTGCTAAGCACAGCATCTTGCTCTTCTTTTGTTTTACCCGTGAAATCCAGGACGGGTATATTTTCGAGTTTAAATTCCGGCATAAAATATTGTTTGAGTTTTCCGTTCTGTTTTTTAAACCGGATGCGCAAACAGTCATTGCGCGCAATCTCTTCATTCACCGCTTGTTTGAGCAGTTCATGATCAAGTTCTTGGTCGACAATCATATAAAAAACAATTTGCGTGCTCTCCTTATGCAGACAGTACTTCAACTGCATCAGAGGCAATTGCTGAGAACCGAAGATGTCGTAATAGGTTCTGTTTTCCGGTTTTTTTGACATATCTAACATCCTATCGCGCACAATAGGGAGATCCTTTCCGACAAAGGTCTTTTTGTCTGCATGTATTTGAAATCCCTTTATCTAACAGCTGCGGCATCCTTTTCGATCCCGGTATCCGCTGCCCCGCGAATCAATTCTCCGATGGTGATATCGGGATTTGTGACGCCCGCTTCCATAATTCTGACGCTTTGTTCCAAAAGCGTTTCCAGTTCATAGGGCTGCAAAATTCGCACCATATATTCAAAATGAAAATCAAGTCCGCCCTCGTTAATATTGGGAACGACCACGGTATACAGAGGCATCGTGAAGCGGCCGTTGCTGTAATTGCCGAACTCACAGCGCCATCCTTCGGGCAGTGACAACGAAAGCGGAACGCAGGTAAAAAGCATGGATTGGGTCCAAGATAGTAATGACATGTGCTCCATCGCTTTTATTTCTTCCTGATGAAATACAAACAGGAAATCCGCATGACGTAAAATCTGAAATTGAATTTCCTGTGTCTGCTCGATCGCCTGCATGAACGTCTTATCTTTTGAAATTACCGTGCGCAGCGGAAGCGCATTAACCCGGCAGCCACCGGAGCGTTTGTCCGCAAGGGTGATTCTGCGGTTAACTGCGATCATAAATGTAACGTCATCGGTTCCCTCGTTTATTCTCGAGAGATAGGTACGCATGCCCACATAAATCATTGTCTGCAGAGGAATGTTGTTTTTTTCGCAGAAAGAGAGAATCGGGGCCGCTCTTTCCGCCGGCAGGTGAATTCCGTAATTATCGCTTTTATCGAAAAAAAACGTATTCATGGTCATGTAGCGAAGATTCGGATCCTTCTTTTTTAAACGCAGCTTATTTAAAGAACGCATCCCATCCGGGCCGGCATAAAAGGAAGGGCCGTATTTTGAGTAATATTCTTTATAAAATTGTTTATGCTTCTCTATCTCTTCTTTGTTATTGAATATTTGAAGGTCTTTTTTCAGACAATCTTCAAACAAGGCAAGCGGTTTGGGCATCGGAGTACCATTTACCGCCGCGATGATGACATCGAGCAGATCGCTGAAAATCACAAGTACCCCGCATAAATCAGCAATGATATGGGAAATGTTCAGATAGATGCCGGTACGACCGTCATAAGTTCTGTAAAAGATGAAACGATACATTTCATCTTTCTTAGTCTTTAAAGGCGTATGCGCGTCCTGACTCAAGATTGAATCCTGTTCTTCTTTTGTCTTGTCCGAAAAATCCAGGAAGGGAATATTTTCGAGTTTGTATTCCGGGATAAAATACTGTTTGAGTTTACCTTCGTGTTTTTTAAACCGGATACGCAGACAGTCGTTGCGCGCAATTTCTTGGTTCACAGCGCTCTTCAGCAATTCGAAGTCAAGCCGCTGATCGACAATCATGTAGAAAACAATTTGAGTACTCTCCTTGTGCAAACTGTACTGCAGTTGTCTCAATGGCAGCTGCTGCGACCCGAAAATGTCATAATAGGTTCTCACGATCGGATTTTTAGACATAAATTCAGTCATCCTTTCGCATATACGCGATGTTTTAATCGTGTTTTCAGACAACAATCTGTTTCCCGGTCTTTTTATTCGACCGCTTTCAGCGACTCGACCATGCTGATGTTCTTCATACGTTTTGTCATCAGCAGGTTCACCGATACGATGTAAAATGCTGTGAGCAGAGCGGCATAAAGATAGCTCACCGCCGCAATGTCTCTCGCGAACCTGACCATATCCGCTTCGACCGTTTGAAGCATGAATTGGGCCAAGTAATAACCGAGCACGCCTCCGAGGACAATGCCCACGGCACCCATTATGAAATTTTCCCGGAAAATATACATATTGGTCTCGCTGTGTTTAAAACCGAGCACTTTGATGGTGGCAATCTCGCGAGTGCGCTCCGAGATATTGATATTGGTCAGGTTATAAACGACTACGAAAGCCAGCGCGCCGGCCGAGATCAACAGGACAAGGATGATGACGTTGATACTGTTGATGGTCTCAACAAAGGATTTTCTCGCAGAATCGATGCTGACAATAGACAGGATTGAGCTGTCTTTTGCCAGCCATTCGGATGAAAAGCTATCGAAATCCGTCATATTTTCATTCGCCGCGCATGCGATGGAATTGAATGTGATATCTTTGCCGAATGTCTTTTCATAAAGCGCAGGCGACATATAGATATAGTGGTAAATATAATTTTCCGTAACCGCGGTAACCGGGAGCGTATACTGAACCTCATTTACGGTGAACGTGATATTATCACCCGCGCCGAGGCGCATTATCTGCGCAAGTTTATCGGTTAGAATCACACCCTCATCGCCGAGTTTCAGAGCGCTCCCGCTCTTTGGATTTCGCAGAGCGATCAGTTTTTCCATCTGTGCCGAGTCTTCCGGCGCAAGCACAAACACATTTCGGATCACCTCTCCGTTTTTATCTGCCTCGGCGGATACGATTTTGGAAAACAGCGTGTCTTTCAAGCGGTTATCCTGTGCAAGCTGCTGTCCGAACGCAGCGGCATCCGGACGCGCCAGTTCTTTGGAGAGTGTGAACATGATGCGATAACGGTTGATTTCCCCGTATTGTTTATCTACGATTGGGTTTATCCCGTCGCGCATCCCGAAGCCGGCGACAATCAGAGCCATGCAGCCGGAGATGCCCAACACCGTCATCATCAACCGGACTTTATAGCGGAAGAGGTTTCTTGCGGTGATCTTCTGAGAAAAACTGATTGACGCCCAAAGTTTTTTAAAGCGTTCCAAAAGGATTTTCCGGCCGCTTCTCGGCATTTTCGGGCGCATCAGCGCGGCTGTCGGACGCTTCAGTTCTTTGTAGCAAGAATACCAGGCCACCATCACCGTGCATAACAACGCGACGAATAACGACAAGAAGGACATACTCCAGGGAACCGTGATTTCGATTTCGGGCAGCCGGTATAACGCGGAATAAGCTCCGATGATGACCCTCGGCAAAATCTGAATGCAGATCACTTGCCCAAGCACGCTTCCGAGGATGCAGGCAATGGCGGAATAGACCATATATTTGCCCGCAATCTGAGCGGATGAATAACCGAGCGCCTTATAGGTACCGATCTGAACCCGCTGCTCGTCGATCATTCGGGACATGGTCGTCAGACAGACCAGCGAGGCTACCATCAGGAAAAACACCGGAAAGATTGCTGCAATGGCATTAATTCTCTCCGAATCCTGATTAAAACCGGCATAACTCTGAATGATATCATCGCGCGTGAAAGCGTACCATTTGCCCGATTCGACACTGCTGTACATATTCTGAACATTTAATATGCGGTTGGCTCCGTCGGCGATTGCGCTTTTCATCTGTGCGTAGCCGTTCAGATAGTCGGCGTATCCTTTATCATAATCCTTTTGCCCGGCCGCAAGCTGTTTTTCTGCGTCTTCAAGTTTTGCTTTTGCCTGCGCAAGCTGTGCCAATGCTGCGGCTTTCTGTTTATTGAATTCGTCTTCGCCCTCTTTGAGCTTTTTCTCGCCGGACTCCAATTGCAGAATATTGGCTTTCAGCAAAGCATACGATTCATCCAGTTTTTTCTTTCCGACCGCATACTGCGTTTCCCCGCTCTGGAGTTCCCCGAAAGCCGAATCGAGGGTCGCTTTCGCTTTATCCAGTTCGTTTCGGGCCTGCTGCAATTGAGTTTCCGCAGCGGCAAGCTGCGCCTCTGCTTGCTCAAGCTGAATCTGAACCCCTTCGAGCTGCTTCCTTGCGTTTTCGAGTTCTATCTGAACCTGCGCGTTTTGATCTTCCGCATTTGCCACCCGATCGGCGGCAGCTTGTATCTGCTCCTGAAGTTGGGCGATCACCGCCGGGTCGGATCCTCCGCTGTCCAGATAATCCTGAAGTTCCGCTTGAGCCTCCGCAAAGAGCGCCGCGGCTTCGGCCTGATCGACTTCATTCCCGTTCAGTGCCGCTTCCGCCATTGCGACGGCTTGTTTTGCGGTATTATAAATTTTCAATACCGGCTCGTATTTTTCCTTCGCTTCCGTATATTGATTATATCCATCGTTATATAAAGCCTCATTGCTGTTATATTCGGCCAAACCTGCGTTATACTGTGCCCAACCGCTGTCCAGCTGATCGCGCGACTTCTGAAGCTGAGCTTCCCCTTCCTTATATTTAGCCTGCCCGACGGCAAGCTGGGTTTTGCCGTCGGAAATCTGTTTTCTGGACTCCGCCAATTTGGATTCGGCGATATAGAGTTCGGTTTTGGATTTTTGAACGCCTTCGTTGTATTGCGTCCAGCCGGCTTCAATTTCCGCTTTGGATTGCTCCAGTTTCAGTTTCGCTTCATTCAGCTTTCGCTTTGCGTCGTCAAGTTTGCGTTCTGCATCGGTCTTTTGGGTATTCAGTTGCATTTCGGCATCGGTAATCTGAGTTTTTATCTTTTGAAGAAACTGAGCATAGCTGATCCGTCCCGCTGCGTCGATCAGATCGGATGCGGTACGGATGTTCGAATCGTACCGTTCATCGAATGCGGTCACACCCGCAGCCCGGTTCAGCAGCACGTAAAGCTCCGTATAGCGGGAATATTTGAATTCGGCGGCAGGGAGCATGATGTAATACATGATGATGCCGTTTCCGATTGAGGAATTGCCATAAGAATAGGAAAACTGCTGCGGAGACTTCATCAATCCGACAACGGTATAATCTTTGCCCGATATGATGGTATCGGTTGCGGTCTGCCCCGCGTAATCCGAAAATTTAATGACGTCGCCGACAGCGATGTCATCATCACGCATCCGATAAGGAACGGCGATGCACTCACCCGGATTTTCCGGCAGACGGCCGGCGACGAGCTGGATTTGATTAAGCGTATCTTTTTCGCCGGCGTTCGGCAGGGCGCATACGCGGGCCACGCTGTTGCCGGAGTCTTCAACGACGATCAAATCGGCAGAATAAGAGGGCATCACCCCTTTGACGCCCTCGAGTTTACGGACAGATGCAACATCGCTGTCATCAAAGCCGACGGTTGAGATAATCTCCAAATCCATCAGCGATGATGCATTGAAATAATTCTCGGCTGTTGCGCGCATGCTGGGAGCCGTCGCCTTTACGCCCACAAAAAAACCGACGCTTAAAAAGGTGATGAGGGCGATTGAGATAAACCGCTCACGGGAACGCAGCATTTCCCGACAGGTGTCTTTGACCAAAGTACTGAGTTTCATGTCCGCTCCTTTTACAGTGAAGGCCCGACGGCAAAGCCGGCTACCATTCCAGTTCCTCCACGCTTACGGGCGAGGGATTGATATCAATGGAAGCCACTGAACCGTTTCGCATGCGAATGACCCGGTCGGCCATAGGGGCAATCACCGCGTTATGCGTGATTAAAACGACTGTCATCTTCTGGCGTTTGCAGGTCTCCTGCAGCAAAGCGAGAATCTTTTTGCCCGTCGTATAGTCCAACGCTCCGGTCGGTTCATCACATAACAGCAGTTTCGGATTTTTGGCTAACGCCCGCGCAATGGCGACCCGCTGCTGTTCACCGCCAGAGAGTTGGGAGGGAAAATTATGTACGCGTTCGCTCAGACCGACGCTTGTCAATACTTCCACAGGGTTTAATTTGCTGTCGCAAATCTGAGATGCGAGTTCTACGTTTTCACTGGCCGTCAGGTTCGGAATAAGGTTATAAAACTGAAAAACAAAACCGATGTCCATCCGCCGGTATTGGATCATTTTTGATTCGGAGAGAGAACTTACGTTTTTTCCGTCGACGATGATTTCCCCTTCATCGCTGTTGTCGATGCCTCCCAGCATATTGAGAACAGTGGTCTTTCCTGCGCCGCTGGCTCCGGTAATGATGGCAAATTCGCCCTTTTCAATCGTGAAGTTGACAGCATCAGCCGCCACAATGGTCACTTCGCCCATTTGATATCTTTTATAGACATCCTTAAATACAATATAAGGATCCATTCCTCTGCAATACCTCCCAAAGGATTTTTTCAGCGTAATGCCGTTTCTTTTTCCAAATAGGCGATGACGTCACCGACATACTGGAAATTGATTGCTTCCCGTTCAGAAATTTCAACCTTGAATTCTCTCTCAATGACGGTTACCAGATGGATGAATTCAAGGGAGTTGAGTCCGAGGTCTTTTCTGAGTTCGGATTGCAGCGTGATCTCATTTGGATCCAGCACGACGTATTCTGACAAGATGGTGAGAAGCCTCTCAAGCATGACATAAACCTTCCTTTTTCATATTGTGATTCCGTTTCCGAAGGAATTGTATTGTTCAATGACCTTGTTGCGGATGACTTTTTTGGTGGTTGTGCGCAGAAAGTCCTCCTGCGTGATAAACAGTTGGTGCATCTGTTTATACCCGGGTAAAAGCTGATTAATACGGCGCATGTCTTCGGTGATCATCTTTTCCACCGTCTCTTTATCCATTTTCCCGAAATATTCATCCACTTCTATCTTCAGCGCGGCCGCAATCGTCTGCATCGTATTTTCCTTCACATTGTAATTAAACGAGTAGACCACCGCGTCCTTGACGTAGGGCAGCTGTTGAATGATCTTTGCTTCGATTTCTTCCGGGTGTACATTTTTGCCGTTGCTGAGGACGATCAGGTTCTTTTTCCGTCCGGCTACCGATAATATCTTACCTTTCATCCTGCCGTAATCACCGGTTTTCAGCCATTCTCCGTCAAAAGTCGCCGCGGTCGCCGCCTCGTCTTTATAATAACCAAGCATGACGTTATCGCCTTTGACATAGATTTCGCCGATGCCGTTCTCATCCGGTTCATTGATTTTCACCTGGACTCCTGCCAACGGTTTTCCGACTGTTTCGGGATGTTTATGCGCTTTCAGATCGACGGAAACCGCGGGGGAGCATTCGGTCAGCCCATAAGCGATTATTACGTCAATTCCGAAACTGTAAAGACCGCGGATAATTTCCGGATCAATCGCAGCGCCGCCGCACATGACCTGTTTGAATTT
>DAOPZJ010000073.1 GCA_035353335.1 Oscillospiraceae bacterium
CTCGTCAGAAAAGCCGTCGAAACCTTAAGGGAACTCTGGTGTGAATAAACAATAAACCTATTCTAATGAAGTCCTTTGGCGAATTACAAAAAAATAGACGGTTTGTTTTTCCTGACAACCGATTTGCTGCTTATAAATCTTACTTTTCATTATCCAACAATCGAACATTTCCAATATACATTTTTGAGAACAGTTCCCGTTGGAATTCAAGTCCCGGGTGATAATGCTATTACTGTATCATTCTCGGATTAAAGAGCTCACAGCCTGAAATATCCGTTCTGAAACGGGCATTTTGAATACAGGATGAATTTTTTCATGTTCCCCTAGGTCAATACTGATGACCGGAATGGTAACCGGTATGTCTTTGGTCGCCCGGATTTGAGCGTTTTGCAGTTCTTTCCAACCCGGGGCGCCTAAGTCAAATGTATGGATTTGTACAATCACAAACGGCAGGCATTTATCTTTCAGCTGTTCGCGCCAGACGGAAACCATTAAAGATAAAAGCCGGTTGTATATGGATGCTTCCGCAACAGAAGTATTGCTTTCCCCCTGATACCATATCACGCAGCGCAGTGAATAAGGGACTAAAGTTTGAAACATTGTACGAAAAAGAAACCCGTCTCCGTTCCACGGATAAATGCGGTGATCCTGATGCTTTACTTCTGCGGGTAAATTATATTCCGATGCATAAAGCAAATTTTCATCCGTCCAAGACTGTATCACCGATGCGCCCTGGTAACAAGCAATAACGCCTACCGCACAATTCTTTTCCTTTCGGATCATTCGTCCGACGTGATAAGCGATTGCGGACCAGTGCTGTACTTTACTTTTTTCACAAAATACCCACTCGTCAGTAAAATACTCCCCTTCTTCCGGCCGTCTCACAGTAAACAAACGCAGTAAAGGGTTGCTTTCGTAAACAAAGTCATCTTTGGCTTCCGATATTTTAAGCTCTATGTTGGATTGGCCGGAGCATAAAATCACTTCACCGATCATGATGTCATGCAGTGTCGTTTTGCTGCCGTTTAAATCGATTTCCATTGTATAGGGCCCGCTTGCCGGATGACTTCCGAGTTCCACACACCAGTTCTCTTCAAAAGATTCTACGGTTTTGGATTCGTTCATAAAAGAAACAGAAACAGTTCCTTTTCCTGTTCCGAACACCCGAACCGGCTTTTCGCATTGCATTACCGCGCCGTCGCAAAACAACGGATTGAGCTTCATTTCAAAATTGCCTCTCTTTAAATTAATAGGCTTACAGTATACACCTGAATTTCATAAAGCGGAAGGGGTCCGTACACACTTAACTGCAGTTATATTCAAATATGTGCTCATCCGGCGTATCGATGAATCTTGTTTCGTTCGGCAAGACCACATCGGCGGTTGTATTTGGGGGCAATGACACAGATAAAGAAATACTTTGGCCTTTTCTTTTCCACAGCACGGAAACGGTTCCGTATATGCTTCGATACGCAGCCTCTGCCCATGCAAGCGTCCCGCCCGGCTTCGGCGAAATCACAAAATGATTCTCACTGTTCATATGAATCCCGCAAACACTTCTGAACAGCCATTCGCAAACGGCGCCTTTGGAATAATGATTGAGCGAAGCGATACCGTGTGACGGCGTGGAGCTGCCTTCCCACGCCTCCCATACCGTCGTCGCTCCTTGCTTCGGCATAAAGAGCCACCCCGGGCATTCTTCGTTTTCGAGAAGCCGATAGGCGTATTCGATATCGATATCGGCGAGTACGTCGAGGATGAACGGTGTTGATAAAAAGCCGGTTCCGAGGCGCCAGCCGCAGGCTTCAAGAGCGTTCAGCAAACGTACTTTTGCGTAAGCACCTGTTTCATCATCAAGTAAATGCATATACAGCGGTCGGACAAGTTTTGCCTGCCGGTTTGTATCAAGTGAAAAACCGGCTTTTGTGATCAATTCCCGATATGCTTTTTCGCATCCCTCTGCATAACTTTCGTATAGCTTTTTATCATCGTATTTTCCGAGATATTTTGCAATCTCCGCCATATGCTTCATCACAAAAGCGGTGTATGCCGTTGATTCTTCCGGATGAGGGAATATAAAATCTTTGATTGAAAACGCCTGTACATTACTCGGCTCAGCCCATTCACCGTAGGACTGACCGCAATTCACTAAATATTTTCTGTTCTTTTTAGAAAGACGAATCGGTTTGGACAGCAGTGAGTATCGGCCTGCGCGCTTGATCATAAAAAGAGCGTAACGTTTCATCGCACTGTAGTTTTCTTTGATGATGCGGTCGTCTCCGTACTTCTTCCACATACGGTACGGTATCAGGACGCCTGCATCCGCCCAACCGACAGAACCATTCATGGTGGTCATCCAAAAGTCTTCGCCGCCTTTCGGCACGATCTGATGGAGCTTTCCGTATTTTGATTGGCGGTCAAACAGATCACGCATATACTTTCGGGCAAAAGGCTGGTATGAGGTGAAAAAGCTTGCTGTTTCAAAGAAGATCTGACTGTCGCCCGTCCACCCCGAGCGTTCTCTGGTCGGGCAATCGGTCGGGACGTCGGCGCTGTTGCTTTTTTCAGACCAGAGGGTGCAATCCGCAAATTGGTTAATAAGCGTATTTGAACATTTAAAAAAGCCCGTTTGTTCAAAATCCGAATATACTGCCGCCGAGTAGAAATCACTCGAAGAAAAACTCACATCCGTTTCTACCAGAGCATAACGGAAGCCATACAGCGCGAACTTACTCTCGTATCTGTTTTCACCCTCACGGCAGACAAATTCAAGCATTTGAAGCGGCGTTACTTTCCCCTTTGAAAATTGTCCGATGTTTTTAACAAGCCCGTTTCTGCAAAATGAGACATGCCTGTTCAGCGGTTTGTCTTTGTGCGTTGCAAGTTGAATATTGTCCTGCGTAAATTCACTATTACCATCCAGCAGTTCGCCCATACGGAGAAAGATACGCTGACCTTGTTTTGCAAAAACTCGAAAGCCGATGAACCCCGACAGATTCTGCCCGAAATCGAGCACTTTTGCTCCGCTTTGCGTAATCATCAGCTTCGGCGTAAATGTCTCATGCTTCATAACGGGAAAGTTGTTTGATGCGGAAAGATTTGCTTTTAATGCCGCCTCTTTCGCAAAACCCCGATAGCTTGGTCCTTTTCCCGCATCGACGTATTCGCCTTCTTTGAGATCAGCGAAAAGACGCGGTCCGTCCCCGCTCCATTTCCAGGTATGATCGGAATAGATCAGCTGTATATTTGATTCCGCGTCTGTTATCTCGAGTTGGGCAAGCAGCTTTGTTTCTTTGCCGTAAAGGTATGTATGTCCCCAGGCCCCCTGCGCTCCTCTGTACCAACCGTCCGCAAGTTCGGCTTCGATTACATTTTCGCCGCAGCGAATACTGCCGGTCACATCATAAGTCTGGTACTGGATGCGTTTACGGTAATCGGTATGCCCCGGCGCCAATACAAAATCACCGATGCGGCTGCCGTTGATGCGAAGCTCATAAGCTCCGCAGGCAGTGATATACAAACGTGCCCGGCTTATTTGGTTTACTTGAAACGTTTTTTTGAAATGATCGTTCGGATAGCGGTATTTTTTACTGACGCGATAATCCCCGCGAATCCATTTTGCTTTCCAATCCTCCGGAGAAAGAAGCCCGGTTTCAAAGAACGCGGCTGCGCTTTCTCCTTCATGATCGTTTTCATCCCAAAGCGTGACTGTCCATTCAATGCGATCGCGCGAGCATAGCTCCGGTTGATAAACGGTACGCATGGAGTTTGACATGACTTTTCCGCTATCCCATACAACCGTGCCGTCTGTTACTGCAATAATGCGGTAAGCCGTCTGACGCAATGCCCCTGAAACATTCCAGAAAAGACGCGGATGCGGAATGTCAATGCCTATGGGGTTGATCAGATATTCAGTTTTAAGATCGATTGCTTTAATCATTGTCATTTACCGGAAAGCCGGGCCGCAATCTTCGCACGATAAACGTCACCGGATTTTTTCTCCTTCTGCCAGAATGCCTCGTCTTTCGCCAGACGGATTTCGCGTGCATTTTTCTGTTCAGGCGTCATTTTTGCTTCTCTTTTGGCGGACTTTTCGGCGGCAATTTTATTTTTCTCGGTTTGCTTATCTTCTGCGGATTTTTTCTTTTTTTCTGCTTTTGCTTTAGCTGCTGAGTCCTTTTCGATATGCGCCGCAAGTGCCGATTTATAATCAAGCCCTTTTCTCGCACACTTCTCTTCCAGTTCAACCCGGTATGCTTCTTCCGCTTCCTGATCGAACCGTGCCTGTTCGAGGGCAGATCTTTCTTCGGGCTCCACCCATTCCTCACCGCGTGAAAGGCATGCCGCTTTCTGATGCTCACGGATTTCCGCTTGTTTGCGAACAATCGTTTTTTCTACGGATAAGAATGCCAGAAGAACTGCAAGAATAATACCGGTGAACACTTCGAGCCCGACGAACGAGAAAGTGATTGCACTTTTTACGCCGGCACTCTGTGCGGCGGCAACAGTTGCGCCGCTTGCATCGATTGAAGGCGCAATATATCCCGTGCCGGCAAGCAGGGCGTTGAATATCCCTGTGCAAATACCGACCATCGCTACGGCGATTGTACTATAGACCGAGACTGAAAGGCCGTCACAGCGGATACCGCTCTTCCACTCGATATGGTCAAGTGAATCCGCAAAAAGAGCAAAGAAAACGTATGCGCACGGTAATCCCCCGATATTTTTAATAAACTGACCGATCAGAACAACCGTCAAATTTGTGGGAAAAATCCAGCAGATCAGACTGCCGATCGCATACAAAACGAAACCCCACATAGTTACATTGCGCTTGCCGAACTTTTTTGCGAGCGGCCATACGGCAAAGATGCCGATTCCCATCGGCACACCTCCGATGACCGAAACAAGCATCTGTGTAATACCGTCATTGTATGTTCCGAGGACATAATTGCAGTAATAGACAAGTCCGAGGTTTTTCAGGCACGTCCCGACAGTCCAGATCAGGAAATACACGAAGATAATCAGCATGTATTTATCGGTAAAAATGATTTTCAGCTGAAGAGCAAACTTAATTTTCTTTTCCGCCGAGTCCGTATTTTCCGCCGTTACGCGTTCTTTGGTGTAATAATATTCAAGCAGCGTGAGAGGCAGGGCGAGAATTGAAAGAACAGACATGACCGTGATCCAAAGCGGCTTATCGATGCCGACCAAAGGCATGAGCACCATCGGAAAAATCAATGCCACAATGATGCCGCTCATCATAATTGTCGAGATTTGATTGAATGCCGAGAGACCGCCGCGCTGAGTGACATTTCGGGTTGACAACGGAACCATCAAATTATGGCTCATGTTGAAAATCGTGTAAGCTAACGAATAAAACAGGTTATATGAGACCATGACCCAAATCACCTGAACGGTGATGTTTCCGCCCGGTACGGTAAATAGCAAAATTCCCGTCAGTGCCATCAGCGGTGCGGAAAGAAGGATCCACGGACGGGCTTTCCCTTGTTTTGTATGGGTGCGGTCGATAATGTATCCCATGATGATATTTGTGATTGCATCAATAATTTTTGAAACAATCGGGAAAATGATTAAAAACGCACCGCCCCAGACGACGGTCAGGTTCAAAACATCTGTGTAATACACGTTTAAATACGTTCCGAGAACCGCGTTGAGCAGTAATGCTCCGCTTGGCCCGAGCAGATACCCGAGCCATTTTTCTTTGCCGGACACATTTTTGGAAGTGATTCGGCTTGTAAGCAGCCTGTTTTCAATCAGTTTGCCTGTCATTTTATTTTTTCCTCATCTTTCGGCAGATTCGGTGCTTTTACACCGGTGCAGAAACTTTTGATGCTTTTGATCAGATGTCCGTTCGCTGCTGCCGCAAATCCTTGTGCGAAATGATACGGAAACGCTTTGCCCGACGACATCGACATGGATATGAGCGAATTTGAATCAAGAGCTCTCTCTAAGAAAAGCGCACTTTTGATCTTGTTGTCGCGTTCTGTTCCCTCGGGGAACTTTTTTGCTTTTTTCAGCTGATTTTTTGCCACTGATAAGACAGCAGAATACAATATCCTGCCAATAACGGTTTGATTTAAATCGGAAAAGCGGCTTTCAACGGAAATCAGTTTAGAAGGTGGGAACGATGAGATTTTCAATCCGCTCATTTCTTCGAATATTTCATCGGATATCCCGGAAACATCGCCGGAATATGCATTCGTTACCCGTTCGGAATATGGCGCGGGAATGGATTCACCTTCAATGGCAGCCGTCTGAATAAGGCGAACCGTTTCCGAATCGGAGCAAATCCGGAATTCATATTCACCGCTTTCGAGTACCCATCGTTTTTCCTTAATGAGGTAAAAGCGAAGGTCGTATACCGGCAGTTCCATTGAAATGACACGGCTTTCTCCCGCTTCAAGGAACACTTTTTGAAATGCGCGGAGTTCGTGTTCGGGTTTAAACACATCGGTCCCCGGAGCTTTCACGAATAACATCACTACATCGGCTGCCGCCTGTTCGCCTGTGTTCATGATGCGGCAGCTCACCGTAAACTTTGAGCCTGCACGGACAACACGCAGTTCGCTGTATTCGAACGTCGTATATGAAAGTCCGAATCCGAACGCGTAACGGACTTTCTTTTTTACGGTTGTGTAATAACGATATCCGACAAAGATGCTTTCCTTATAGACCTCGAGCGCGCTCTTTCCGAATGCATCGCTGTAAGGTACATCGTCGGATGTAAGCGGCCAGGTCTCGGCGAGTTTCCCGCTCGGCACCGCCTCGCCGAACAAAAGTTTTGCGGTTGCCTCACCGCCGTTCTGCCCCGGAAGATACATCATCAAAACAGACGACACGTCATCGGCAAAGGGCAGTTCAATGGGAGCGCCTCCGAATAAAACGAGATTAATCTTTTTACCGGTTTTGACAAGCGCTTCAATCAAAGAAATCTGATTATCCGGCAGACGCATGTTCGGCCTGTCGAAGCCTTCGCTCTCAACAGTATCGGTGAGTCCCGCGAAAACGAAGACCCGTTCAAATTTTTCTCCTTTGCGTATTGCCTCGGCAATCAAATCGTTCTCGGGTTCGGTTTTATTTTCCGAATATCCTTTTGCAAAGGAATATCTAATATTCCGCTTGTCAAAGGCATCTTTCGGTGAGGTTACGGATGTCGGGTTAACCAATGAGCTGCCCGAGCCCTGATAACGCATTTTGCAAAAAAGATCGCCGGCTATGAATATTTGCTTGTCTTTACAAAGAGGCAGCGAACCGTCATTTTTCAAAAGAACGGCGCTGTCCGCTGCGATTTCAGCTGCAAGTATATGATGCGCATCAAAGTCGGCAGGCGTCCCGGTTTCCTTTTTCGCCCTGCATTTTTCTATCAGCGCAAGAACATGCCCAACCGCCGAATCAAGGGCTTCTTTGCCGAGATCTCCACTCTTTACCGCGTCTGTGATCCATTTCCGGCAGATATCGGTATCGCCGGGCATCTCGAGATCAAGTCCCGAAGCAACGCCCTTCACACGGTCATGCGTCGCACCCCAATCACTCATCACCGCTCCGTCAAATCCCCATTCGCGCCGAAGCACTCGAGTGAGAAGCCACTCGTTTTCCGAACAGTATTCGCCATTGATTTTGTTATAAGCGCACATCAGCGTGAACGGCTTTGCTTCTTTTACCACCATCTCAAACGCTTTCAGATAAATTTCTCTCAAAGCGCGGTCATCGGCAACACTATCACCGAGGTTGCGGAAGTTTTCACTGTTATTCAGAGCAAAATGTTTCACCGATACGCCGACACCTTCACTTTGCACACCGCGGACTTCCGCAATTCCCATTTTCCCCGCAAGAAGCGGATCTTCCGAGAAATACTCGAAGTTTCTGCCGCAGAGCGGACTGCGTTTGATATTGATTCCGGGGCCGAGCAGGATATCTACACCGTAATGACGGCATTCTTTTGCAATCGCACATCCGATTTCATATGAATAATCCGGATTCCAGCTTGATGCAACCGTTGCGGCTGTCGGAAATGATGTCGCCGGTACGCTTGCGCCGTTGTCTGTGGCTTGTGTGCTCGTTTGCTTACGCAGACCGTGCGGTCCGTCCGCCATATTAAGCGAAGGGATACCGAGACGCGGGATCGAATTTGTATGCATAAAATCGGTTCCCGCAAGAAGCGCCGCTTTTTCCTCTGTTGTCAGTTCAGACAGTTTTTCCTTCACTGCTTTTTCTTCTTTCTTTTTAATTTTCTTTAAATACCGGGAGATATTTCAAAGCGTTGAACACTTTTTATCGAGGAACTGCTCTTTTTATATCTGTACCCCGTGTCTATATATCTTTTATCATATTATTCAACCCGGGTATTGCATATTTGTATGTAATTTGATATAATTGTAACTGTTTGGAGGAACCGGCATGGATAACATAGATTTAAATTATATTTGCACGGCAATGGGAAATCTGACCGGGATACCGATCCGCGTTTATGACGGCGGCGAACTCATATTTTATCATTCCATTATCGAGCTGCCAAAGGACCCGATTTGTCTTGCGCTCGGAAAGCTGAATGAAATCACAGCACATGTCGGGTATTACATCACTTCTTTCTTTTACTTATACGGAGTGATTAACTCGGGAAGAGCGAAAATCATCATTGGCCCGTCAAGGCAAGTGAAAGCCCCCGCGAGCATCCTGCGTGAGATGGCGTTCAAATGCGATCTTACCGGCGAGGATGCGGATACTTTTATTGCAGGAATGAAAAGTATCACGAATATGCCATATGAGAGCATTATTCAAACGCTGTGCACTGTCAACTATATTTTAAACGGCGAAAAACTCGGTCTTGATGATATTACGATTTTCGATGATGAGCAGAAAATGTTGAAAAAACAAATCGAATCGGAACTGCTTTCACGTGAAGAAGACAAAATCGCCGAAAGCGGAGCCACGATATCTCACAACTCACTTTCTGTTGAGCAAAAGCTGACCGATATTATTCGCCGCGGTGACAGTGCTTCGCTTAAAGAGTGGGTGAACTCGGCCCCGGCGATTCGCCCCGGTATTCTGGCTCCCGATCAAATTCGCCACTACAAAAATACTTTTATCGTATCCGCAACGCTTGCGTCCCGTGCCGCTATCCGCGGCGGAATGGATATTGATGACGCCTTTACGCTCAGCGATCTATACATTCAAAAGTGCGAATTACTGAATGATCCGGACAAAATTATGAATCTCCAATACCATATGATTCTCGATTATACCGGACATGTCGAACGTCTTCAACTCGGTAAGCGCCGGGGCAGATTTACCGTCGATGTAGCGAATTACATTCAGCACCATATGTCTGAAGCGATTACAACCGAGCAAATCGCCGATGAATTGTTTGTCAGCCGGCCGTATCTCTCAAAACGTTTCAAGCAAGAAACCGGCGTGACATTGACCGATTTTATATTAAAAGAAAAAACGGAAGAGGCAAAACGCCTCCTCCGCTATACCGATAAAACCCTTTCAGCCATCGGCAATTATCTCGGTTTTTCCTCACAAAGCCATTTTACAAGAGTATTCAAAAAGTATGCCGGCTGTGCGCCGGGCGAATATAAAGAAAAGCACAACAGAGCGTGATCAGTGAGCTGAGTTTTTTTGGGGCTAACGTCTCAATATGCCCCTAGACCCCACTTTGAATGTCCACTTAACAGGGAACATTCCATTTGATTTATCTGTAAAAAGGAACATATCATCCAAACATCGATCAGCAAGCTGAAATAATCCGGTAATTAAGGTCGGCTTAATTTTTCTCGTAGAATTCGATATCCATTCCATCCTTTATATACTCAACCTTTCCAGTCTGATGGTATCCCAATTTTTCAAATAAATAAAGATTCTCTTTTTCCTGCAGAATCGTATCGAGGCACCAATAATCGGATCCATATAGTTTCTCGATTTCCATCATAGCCGTCTGTGCGTATCCGTTATCCCTGTATTCAGACATAATCCAAATAGGAGAAATAC
>DAOPZJ010000074.1 GCA_035353335.1 Oscillospiraceae bacterium
GCGCGTTTTACGGCTATTATATCTCGGTGTTCGGCAGAGCTGCCGCAGGCGGACATTTGATGGAGCAAGAACTGTTGACCTCGCCCGACATCGATTTTCTGTGCGCGCCGGGCGCTTACAACAAGAGCTGCCGCGAACCGGGCGGACCGGGATTATCGCGCGGGCTGATCGAATCGGTCACTGCTCACGGCAAGTTATGGCTCGACGAGATGGACCAGCCGACCGCGGACGGAACGGTGCTCGGCGGAATGTATGTCTTCGATAAGCCGACCAGCATCCAAAACAACCGCAAGTGCGTGATGCAGTCGATTCTGCGCGGCGCGGGGCTTTGGTATTACGATTTCGGCTATCTGTTTTCCGCCGGCTGGTGGGAAGAACCCGAATACCGCACCGACATCGTGAAACTCAAGGCGCTGGCGGACAGACAGTTTCATCAGCCGCACACAGCGCCCGCCGACGTGTTGCTGGTGTTTGACACCAAGGTCTTTTTGCAGACCGCGACTTCGTCCAAAAACGACCCGATCACCGATGAAATCTCGGTCAATATCACACCGGTGGCCGCTTACAAGAGCGGCGCGGCGGTCGAGACCTGTTATCTTTCCGACCTGTTTTATATGCCGCTCGACAAATACAAAGCGATTGTGTTTTGCAACTGCTTCTATATGACTGAGCGGCAGCGCCGGAAAGTGCGCGAAACAGCCGGAAAGAACGGGCGCAATCTCATCTGGCTGACCGCGCCTGCCTGCACCGACGGCGAGCGGCTGAGTGTCGATTTTGTCAGCGAGATCACGGGGATTCAGATATCGGAGCACTCCTGCGTTCTGCTGCCGGAAATCACGCTTGATCATACGATCGGCGGCACACTCGGCGGTCTGATTCCCGGGGTCAAATTCAATCCCAATTCACCCGAACAAAAGAGCCCCGAAATCACACAGACGCTGTTTTCACCGGACGACCCCGATGCGGTCTGTCTCGGAAAATACAATGCCGACGGAACATGCGCCGCAGCCAAAAAGGAGCAAAAAGACCACACCGACTGGTTTTTCGCGCTGCCGCCGACCGAGCCGTCCCAGCTGCGCAAGCTGTTCGCAGCCTGCGGCTGCCATATTTATAACGGGAATGACGACGCCACTCTCGCGGGAGCCGGACTGATTATGATTCAAAGCCGCGACGGCGGCGAACGCGAAATCATTCTGAAAAACAAAAAGCCGGTCAAGTTCACCCTCGAACCGTCGCAGACGGTTTTCCTGGACGAGCGGACCGGGGAGATTTTGCTATAATAATCGTCTACGCGGCGGGTTTGAGTTTATAGATCGACCAAAAAACGCCCGAATCGGAAGTGACCGCCGCAAGCCAAATTTCGTCATCCATAAGCAAGATCTGATACCGCTCGCTGACCGGATAACAGGCGCGGTGGGTATATCCGCTGATATCCACGGCATCTCCGGTAATAAGAAATTTAAATCTCGCGTCCCAAGTATTGATATCGACCGGCTGAACCGTCCGGATACCGACCTCGATTTTCTTGCTTTCGTTTGGGTAACGAAGATTTACGATCTGAAAAGCATCGGCGCTGACGATATACTCTTCGCCGGTACCCTCAAACGGATAATAAGAGCTGATCGGGGTCATATAGAGGCACTTGTCAAATTCGTATGTACCGTTTTGAAGGGTCGGCACTTTATGATATTGATTGACCGCCGTTCGGATGTCCTCCGCGAATTTCACCGTGACGCCGGAATCATACACCGCCGGCGCGTAAGGGTCGGCCTCGAACCGGACAATGCTGTCTTTGACGAATTTGCCGATTTCGTCGCTTCCGAGTTCATCCGGAACCGATATTTTTCGGGACTTGATAAATTCGAGACAATCGCTTTCCGGGAGTTCCGAGAGCTTTACGATCCCGTCGAACCGGTCCGCGGAAATCACTTCCTCCTTCGGAAGCGATGCGAGAATGATCGCCGCGGCACCGGCAAGCACAAGCGTGCAGATTACCCAATAAATCCATCTTTTCCGATTCTTCGGCATGACTGTCCCCTCCTTGTCTCTTCTGCTTCTATGAACGTATCATACAGAATATACCTTTCCATGTCAAGAACGCGGACGCCGTCATCATGCATCCGCGTTCTTGCCGGAGTTGGAATGATTCGCCTCAAATTCAATTAATTGATAGCGGCGATGACTTCAATCGGATTGACGGACAGGCCGTCTTTTGTTAAACTGAAGTGGAGATGGGGCTTGTCCGCGGCTTCGGCCTGCGCGGTCGTTCCGATGGAACCGATGACCTGCCCGACTTCGACGACACTGTCCACTTTCACGGTCGGTTTGGTGCCGAGGCCGCAATACTTGCTGACGTATCCGTTTTCGTGGGTGATGACGATCGTGGTCCCCCAAAGCATGTCTGAAGTGATTGCGGTTACTGTGCCGGCTGCCATCGCGCGTACGGGAGTCCCGGCCTCACCGGCGATGTCTACCGCATTGTGCACCCGCCAGTCCGAAAAAGTCGGCGAATACACCGGAAGCCCTGCGGAATATTCCCGGATGATTTCGCCGCTCGCCGGCATGATGAACAAAAATTCCTCCGCAGTCCCGGTGTCTTCCGACTCAGCCGCTGCAGCCGCTGAAGCGTTCGCCGCCGCGGCGTCTTCCGAAGTTTGATTCGCCGGCACCGTGGCCTGGCTGCTCTGGTTGGCGGTGGGTCCGAAAAGCTCGCTGGACAAACCGCTCTCAAAGGTGATGCCGCCGGTCTGTGAAGCTGCTTCGCTCGTCACCGCGGAGGAAGTGCCCTGAACCTCTCCTCCGACTCTGTTTTTATAAACCGAAGTGATGAACCAGGCTGCCAGCACGACCAGCGCAATGCAGAGACCGATGACTTTGTAAAACCCCTTGCCTGTGATGTAGGCGATAAATTTACTCTCCTTTTTCTTGTTTTGATCGTCCTTTTCCATGGATAAACCATCCTTTCTGATCAAATCGACCGATCCGGTCTTGCTAAGTCCGATGTGCGGTCCGCAGGATTTATAGTTATTTTTTTCTATCTGCGGCTTTTTATGCACTTTCTTGAAAAACTTGTAACGATTCGACGTTTTCCTGTCTCTTATGAACGTGAAGCGGAGGGATTATAATGGCCGATGACCCCAACACACACAAACAGGCGCTTTTCACACAGTATTATGCCCGGTTTTATACCGAATTTTACCGTTACGCCTTCTATTTTATGGGAAACGCCGAGGACGCGGAAGACGCCGTGTCTGAGGCCATTACCCTGGCGTACGCAAAATTCGAAAGCCTGCGCGACCGCGACAAGTTCAAATTCTGGTTTATTAAAATCCTGCAGAACGCCTGCAAAAGCCGTCTGAGAGAGCGCTCGGCAACCGTCATTCCGTTATATAACGAAGAAGACGAACCGATCGACATTCCGGACAAAAGCGCGGTGGACCCCGAAACCAGAACCGCGCTCCGCCAGATGCTCGACCGCCTGAAGCCCGATGACAAAAACATCGTTTTGCTGTCGGTTCAGGGCGGATACTCTTCCGACGAGATCGCTTCGATGCTCGGTATGACCGCCGGAAACGTGCGCGTACGGCTCCACAGAGCCCTGGGCGCACTCCGAAACGGCCTGGCCGCAATTTAGAGCGGCTTTCGGCTTTGCACTCCGAAAAGGGAAGTTTGAAAAACTGATTTTTCAAACCTAAGTTTGGCTCTTAAGCCGAACATCCCTACCTTAACTTGAAGGATGGATATGAATATGAAAAATGAACTTCCGAATGAAAATGAAATCGATCGGCTGAAGAAACGGTTTCAGGAAATTTTCAACGATCCGGCGGCCGAAAAGGTCCCCGATTCGCTGCTGCCGAAAAACATCGGAAAACTTCTTGAAAAAGCCGGACAAAACAAAGAAAAAGTCGTCCGATTCCCCGTTCGGCGCTTTGCCTCAATCGCCGCCGCATTCCTGCTGGTCGCGGCCGCGTTCCTCATCCTGCCGAACCTGCCCGGAGCCGAAAATATTTTTACGCCCGACAAGGCAGCCGCGCCGATCAGCATGGCACAAAATGAAAACGCCGGACAGACCACGGACACAACCCCTGTCAGCATACCGGCAGCCATTACCGCCTCCAAAGACACCGCCGGGAAAGATTACAGCGCCGTCAAAAAGGTTTTTGAGACCTATGCCGAAAAACAGAAAAACGGCAGCTACGGATATGCCCTCGGCGGCGATATGAAAACCGCCGGGGCCGTCACGGAAGGCGCGGGATCAACCGCGGCGGCGCCTCAGGCGCCCGCAGCCGTCAATTCAAACGACGCAGGCAAGACCGGCCAGAGGGATTATTCTGCGACCAACGTTCAGGTCGAAGGCGTCGACGAGGCCGACATCATCAAGACCGACGGCGAATATCTCTACTTCGTCGTCAATCGCTATTACAGCAACTGCACCGTTTCCATCGTCAAAGCAAACGGCGGGAATATGCAGAAGGTCTGGGAATACAGCAACAAAGACAACACAATTTCCGAGATCTTTTTGGCCGAAAACAAACTGGTTTTGCTGATGACTCCAAATACCGCCTACTATAAGACCTTCGCCGCGGAATTTGCCCCGACCTCCGCGAATAACAGCGTCACCCGCGTCGAGATCTACGATCTGGCCGATAAAGCCAATCCCAAACTCACGCGTTCCTTCGAGCAGGAGGGTTCCTACAACGACGCCCGCGTCAGCAACGGCAAACTGCTGCTCATCTCCTGCAAATATGCCTACAGCTATCTCTACGGCCTCAAGGCGTTCGACGCCGAAGCCGTCATCCCGCGCACGATGGACTCGGTCGTCTCCGACAAGATGACCATCCTTCCGCCCGACCGCTGCTATATCGTCCCGAAGACCGAGAATTTGTCCTTCGGCACGATCAGCACCGTCGACCTCAAGAGTGACGCGCCCGCACAGTCGGTGACCGTCATGGGCGATATCGCCACGATCTACGCGAACACCGAGAATGTGTATGTGACCCAGAACCGGTACGAATACGAAGAAAGAATCGAAAAGACTTCCGTCGGCAATTACTACTATTACAACCCGCTCGGCAGTTACACAGACATCACCAAGGTCGCCTATTCGAACACCCTGAAGGTCGTCGCTACCGGCACCGTCAAAGGCAATCTGTGCAGCCAGTTCGCGATGGATGAATACGAGAATAACCTGCGCGTGGCGACGAACAGCTGGGATTATCAAAACAACAACAAGCAGCACAACAATTTCTATGTGCTCGGCAGCGATATGAAGACCGTAGGCAAACTCGAAGGATTGGCCGAAGGCGAAAACATGTACTCGGTGCGCTTCGAGGGCAAAAAAGCCTACGCGGTCACCTACCGCCAGACCGACCCGTTCTTCGTCATCAACCTCGAAAATCCGGCCAAACCCTTTGTTCAGGGCGAACTGAAAATTCCGGGATTTTCACAGTATCTGCAGCCCTATGCCGACAACCTCGTGATCGGCTTCGGCATGGACGCCATTGAAGACGTCACCGGCACCACGGGCCTGACCATGGGCTTCAAAGTCGCGATGTACGACGTCTCCGACCCGAGCAACCCCAAGGAACTCAGCACTTATTATATCGGCGACCGGGGCACTTACTCCGACCTGTCCTATGACCACAAGGCGCTGCTGTTCGACAAGGCAAAGAACCTGATCGGCTTCCCGATCAACATCACGAAAGTCAAAGACGGCGCCGATATCCGCGAATACGGCACAACCGTGTTCTCCGGTTATATCGTGCTCGGCTACGACGCGCAGAAGGGCTTTTACGAGAAAGGCCGCATCACCCATTCGAACGGCAATTACGGAAGCGAATACAACTACAGCACCAACGTTCTGCGCGGCATGTATATCGGCGACGCGATCTATACGCTTTCGAACAACATCCTCGCCGCCAACAAGCTCAGCGATTTCTCGCAGATCTCGCGCATCGAGTTCGACGGCCCGAAATACAATTACCCCGAACCCGTGAAGTCCTCCGAACCCGTCTATACCTCTTCGACGGTCTCCAAGGTTTATTGATTACAAATTAAAGGGATTTACCCGCCTCCATTTTCCAAAATCACCGCCCCGAATTTCGGAGCGGCGATTTTTTTCGGCTCTTTATGAGGTTTCGATGAAGAATTGATATATTTTCCATGGTAACTGTTTACATTGCATCGTTTTCGGAATATACTGAATTTGTAAACAGAAGCGAAGTTTAAAAGAGAATTATATCGGGGCGAATCGGTACGAGGAATTAAAAAGCGCGATTCACCGTTATGTTTTTAACGGTGGATCCGCTCCGTTCACCGGTGAACCGTACGAAAGGAGAGTTTATGAAACGCTTTCATTTTCTTTTGATCGCATTGATCTCGGTCCTCTTATTGCTGCCTGTTACGGCAATTCCGATTTTCGCGGAAAGCCCCGTTTGGGACGGCAAAGTCGCCGAGGAATTCGGCGGCGGGACGGGCACCGCCGAGGACCCCTTTCTCATTCAAACACCGCAGCAGCTGGCATTTTTATCGCGCAGTGTCAGCATCGGAACGTCCACCTATGAATTCTCGTTTTTCAAACTCACAAGCGACATTGTATTAAACGACACCTCGGGTTGGGAGAACTGGGACAAAAGCGGCCCGGCCTTCACCTGGGCACCGATCGGAACCGACATGTTCCGGTTTTGCGGCACCTTCGACGGCGGCGGGCATACCGTCAGCGGAATGTACAGCAAAATGGAGAGCGATAACCGGGGTCTGTTCGGAGCTGTTTACACACACGGAGCCATTAAAAATCTGAAGGTTACGAACAGCTATATCAAGGGCGCTGCCGACATCGGCGGCATTGTCGGATCTGCCTTTTTCTGCGAAGTCACGAATTGTTCTTACGCGGGTTCGGTCAGCGGGAACCGCGCTGTCGGCGGTATTGTGGGGTACATGAACGCCGCCGTCGTCACCGGCTGCAGCAACACAGGGGCGGTCAGCGGCGTTTTTACCGAGGGGAACAAAAACGGCATCGGAGGCGTAGTCGGATATGCGGTTACCGAAGCGAAACATGTCTCCGTGATCAAAAACTGTTCCAATACCGGGGCTGTCACGGGTCTGGGAATACAAGGCGGCGGGGTCGTGGGCTTTGCCGTCACCTGCACCGTCAGCGACTGCTGCAACACGGGGTCGATCAGCGGAATCGGCAGAATCGGCGGGATCGCGGGACATCTGCACGACTGCAAGGTCAGCAGCTGCTATAATATCGGCGCGGTGAGCGGAACCGGCAACTATGTCGGCGGGGTCGCGGGTCAGGCGACTGCCTGTGCCGTTCTGAACTGTTACAACACCGGAGCGGTCAGCGGAGACCAAAAGGCAGGCGGTGTGGCGGGAGATATCGCCGGCACCATCAGTATTGCAGGTTCCATTCAAAATTGTTACAACATCGGAAAGGTGAACGGAACTCAAAAAGTCGGCGGTGTGGCGGGCTGGGCGCGCGGCATCAGCGGGTGGTTTTCCCCCGGAACCGTCAGGAACTGCTTCTATTCGGAAGACGCGGCTTCGGGCGGTATCAACGGCACGGACGTCTCTGCCAATGCGGTTGCGCTGACCGACGCGCAATTAAAAGAGAAAGCCGCGTACGTCGGCTGGGATTTGACGGCCGTCTGGGAATTCGGCGGGAACGATCCGGGATATGCCTATCCGACGCTGGTCAGCGTGAAGCACCGGGAGATCGGAAGTATCGCTGCCCCGGTAATCGCCGAAGAAAAACCGGATAACAGCTTTCAGATTATCTTGATCATCTTTGCCGCGATCCTTGCGGTTGCTGTCACGATCAGCATTGTTACTTCAAAAAATCAGATCCTCGAGAGATGACAGCCCTCGGTCAGGCTGCCGAGAACCTTGCGGCGGCGAGATCCTTCGACTGCGCCCGAATTGTCGATTCGGTAACAGAAAATGAACATCTTCGGGCTTCGCTCAGGATGACAAATTCAAATCGCCGCTCCGAAATTCGGGGCGGCGATTTTTATCTTGTATTCACTGTTCCCGTTTGGTAAAATAAGTCGCGTAACACTTTCGGGATCATTGCTTCACAACAACGGCATAAGCGAGTCATATACTGGTAATATGCAATAGGGATTTTGATTCGGGGGTATTTTTATGTGCGGAATCATCGGATTTGTCGGAAAACAACCGGCCGCGCCGATTTTGTTGGACGGTCTCGAGCGGATGGAATATCGGGGCTACGACTCCGCCGGTATCGCGGTAAGAACCGAAGACGGCAAATTATATATTAAGAAGGCCAAAGGGCGCCTTTCGGTGTTATCGGGCCTTGTGAACGGCGGAAAAGACCTTGACGGGACACTCGGCATCGGGCACACCCGCTGGGCGACCCACGGCGAGCCCAACGACGTCAACGCCCACCCGCATGTCAGCGAATCCGGCAGCATCGCGCTCGTACATAACGGCATCATCGAAAATTATATGGAGATCAAAGACGCGCTGCTCAAAAAGGGCGTCAAATTCACCTCCGACACCGACTCCGAAGTCGCCGCGCAGCTGCTTGAGTTTTATTATAACGAGTGCCATGACATGCTCGAGGCCGTCTCGCGCACCCTGCACCGTATCGAGGGCTCGTATGCGTTCGGGGTTTTGTGCAGCGACTACCCCGGCGCGCTGATCGCCGCAAGGAAAGACAGCCCGCTGATTTTGGGGTACGGAAACGGGTTTAACTTCATCGCCTCCGACGTGACCGCGATGATTTCTTACACTCGCGAGGTCAGCTATATGGAGGACGGCGAGATCGCCGTTCTGACCGCGGACGGCATCGATGTTTATAACAGCGAACTGGTTCCGGTCGAAAAGACCCGCCGCACCGTTGACTGGGACATCACGGCAGCCGAAAAGTGCGGCCATCCGCATTTTATGTACAAAGAGATTTTGGAGCAGCCCGAGGCCGTCCGGCGCACGGTCTCCCCGCGCGTAAAAAATAACCGCGTTGTCATGCCCGAACTGACTTGCATTTCACCGGATTATTTTAAAACGTTATCCCGCATCTATGTCGTCGCCTGCGGGTCGTCTTATCATGTCGGCATGGTCAGCAAATACATCTGGGAAAAGCTGCTGCGCATTCCGGTGGAAGTCGTGCTGGCTTCGGAATTTCGGTACTGCGAACCGCTCGCCGGAGCGAATACGCTCGTCGTCGTCATCAGCCAGTCGGGTGAAACCCTCGATACGATGGCGGCGATGTCGGAAGCCAAACGCCGGGGCGCAAAGACGATTTCGATTGTCAATGTGGTCGGCTCGTCGATTGCGCGTAATGCCGACCATGTGCTCTACACCCGGGCGGGCCCTGAAATCGCGGTCGCAACCACCAAGGCGTACAGCACGCAGTTGGTGCTGATGGATTTATTGGGGCTTTATATCGCCGATCTGCTCGGCACGGTCAGCCCCGAACAATATGACGGGATTTTAAGCGCGATATTAACGCTGCCCGAGAAGATGAATGCGGTGTTGGCGCAGATTTCCGATATCCAGTATTTCGCCTCGCGCTGGTTCAACCACAACTCGATTTTCTTTATCGGGCGCAACCTCGATTATGCCATGGGGCTGGAGGGGTCGCTAAAACTCAAAGAGATTTCGTATATCCACTCCGAAGCCTACGCCTCCGGCGAACTCAAACACGGCACGATTTCGCTGATCGAGCCGGGCGCGCTGGTGGTTGCGCTCGGGACCTATGCGCCGCTGTTTGACAAGGCCGTCAGCAACATCGTCGAAGTCAAGGCGCGGGGCGCGGAGGTCATGGCGCTGACCTCCGAGAGCCGTAAAGAGAAAATGGGCA
>DAOPZJ010000075.1 GCA_035353335.1 Oscillospiraceae bacterium
TCGGCAATCTCTGCGACCGGATTATAAGATTATCAGACGGGCGGGTTGTGAACGCGGGGTGAAGATAGAGTTATTCCAAACTAAAAACGAGCGGGTGAACCGCTCGCTTTTTTTGGCGTTTTTCGGAGTTTATTTCTCCCACTTATCCGTCAACGCGTTGATCTGGTCGGCGAATTTGGCCAAATCTTTGTTTGACATACCCTTTTTTGCATTAATTAAAGCCGCAAGGCGTTTTCCTGCGCTGACAAGGCGGTCAAACACGGTAGAAACGGCAGCGGCGGGCTGCTTCTTATCAATTGACACCGGTTGGGCGAGATAAAGATACCGTTCGGACAGAAGGTCAAAGGTTGTACCGCTGTAAGGGGTGTCCGCATCAAGTCCCAGTGAGCGCAGCTTGTCCCTGTATTCTTCGCAAACGGTGTTATCGCCGTGGTTGACAAAGACCTTTTTCGGCGCGGGGTTATATTGTGTGATCCACTTCAGCAGTTCGTTTTCATCCGCATGTCCGCTGATGCCGGGCAGATTGACGATATCGGCTTTCACGGCGATCTCCTCGCCGAAGAGCTTTACGTTTTTTTCGCCGTCGAGCAAAATCCGCCCAAGCGTTCCGACAGCCTGATATCCGACAAAGACGATGCTGCATTCTTTTCGCCAGAGATTGTGTTTCAAATGATGCCGGATCCGGCCCGCTTCGCACATCCCACTCGCCGAGATGATGACCTTCGGTTCGGTGTCGGTATTGATCTGCCTGGAGTCATCGCTTGTGACAGTGGTTTGAAGGCCGTCAAACTTGATCGGGTCAATGCCTTTTTGATGCAATTCACGGGTCTCCTCATCAAAATACTGCGGATCGGTATTGGCGAAAATACCGGTTGCCTCGATCGCAAGAGGGCTGTCAACAATGACTCTGAAGTTCGGATAACGGGTGAGCCCTTCGGATTTGATACGCCGGATGAAATAGAGCATTTCCTGCGTTCTGCCGATGGCGAATGAGGGGATTACGACATTGCCGCCCCGTGAGAAGGTGCGGTCGATGATCTCGGCTAACGCCTTTGCATAATCGGGCGGCGGTTCATGGGTTCGGTTGCCGTAAGTGGACTCGGTGACAACGTAATCCGCCGGAGCGGGGTATTGCGGGTCGTTGACGAGCGGCTGGTTGATGTTACCGATATCGCCGGAGAAGATGATGCTTCTCGACATGCCGTTTTCGGTCAACGTCAGCCGGATGCTTGACGACCCGAGCAGATGCCCTGCGTCTGTTAAATTGAACTCGATGCCCTCATAGATATTAACGGTTTCCCGATAACCGCAGGTCTCGAATAAAGTCAGCGAGCCCTCGGCATCCTCCATGGTATACAGCGGTTCAAACGCTCTGTCGTCGGCACGTTTTGCCTTGCGATTGCGCCATTCGGCTTCAAATTCCTGAATGTGCGCACAGTCGCGCAGCATAATCCGGCATAACGCCGCAGTTGCGTCGGAGCAGTAGATTTTACCGCGGAATCCGTTTTTATAAAGCAGGGGGATTAATCCCGAATGATCGATATGCGCATGGGTGAGCAGCATAAAATCAAGCGTACCGTCCGCAACCGGTATCTCTTGGTTCTCAAATTGATTCGGACCTTGTTCCATACCGCAGTCCACCAGGAACCGTTTTCCTGCGGCCTCCAGATAGGTACAACTCCCTGTCACTTCATGATCCGCACCGATAAACGTGATTTTCAAGTCAACACCTCCGCATGGTTATTAAAGTAAATTATACCGCTTTTACCCGCTTATGTAAACTATGTCCGGTAATTCGGCGGCATTATACATCACAATTTTACTATTTTTTTAGATTCGACACAATTTTTGCTTGAAATATCTGTCTCTCTGTATTAAAATAAGAACAGAAATACAATCGGAAAGGAGAGAGAATATGAACAGCGGAGCCGAAAACATTAAAGACCAAACGAACGGCATGGTTAAATTCAAAGATAAGGGTAAGAAAAAAGTTACACTTAAGGGAAAATTAATTTTCGTAGTCATTTTAATCTGTGTGGTTCAGCTGCTGTTCATGACAGCCGGCTGCATTTTCGTGTTCGGCGGCATCAATGACCGTTCTAAACGGCATATTGAAAATGCCTTTTTCACCACCGTGGATTTTGTGGATTCCATCGAGGCATATACCGATAAAGTAGCCGCGACTTTAAGCAGCGAAGTCAATTTTAACTATATTACGCAGGACAGTTTTAAATTGGAACCGTTGAAATCGAACACCGAAATGGATCGAGCATATAATATGCTGCAAATGATTGTGGCCGACTCAAAGCTTACTGAAGCCGGCCTGTATTTTCCCGTTGAATATATATCTATCACCTCCGGATTAGGGGTTTCATTTAATGATAATGTCACAGACAGCAAAGAATTTAATTTATATCAATTGTATATGAACGAATCGAAAAATTTGTTTATAAATTATACCGATGTGTTTACCGGGAGAACCGGTGTTTATTATGTATATAAAATACCGGACAGCGGGACGCCGCGGATGGTCTTTTTGTTTTTAAAAGTAGCGGATGACTTTTTCGATGCTGCAATGAGCAATGACCCATCGGGTGTGGACGGTGAATTTGTCACACTGCTGACGGGTAACACAGTCTTATTCTCCACTGATACTGAAAACGGCGCCAACGGCGCTCTGTTAAAAGCCTTTTCGCAAAACGATGAACACGGGCAAAAGATTATAAATGCAAACGGTGTTCGTTATTTTACTTATGCGGATTATGATAAATCCGGATCTGTTAAAGCGATTTATGCCGCACCTGCTTCTTCTTATTATAATGAGATGTACCGATTTTTATCTGTAACGGGCATCTGTCTTGTCCTCGACATCCTGGTTTGGATTTTCTTTGCGAGAAGTTTGATCATCAAGACGGTCTATGATCCGGTCATGGATCTGGTCTCGCGGCTCGAAAAAATCCAAAATAACGATTATGACGTCATTCAGAAAGAATTCGAGGAGCGCGAGTGGGATGAAGTGACCCGCGTCTTCAATATGATGGTGCGAAAAATCAAAACCAATATCAACGACTCTTATCAAAAAGACCTTTTGATGAAGAGTATGGAACTGAAATTTTTACAGAGCCAGATCAATCCCCACTTTTTATATAACACACTTGATTCGATCGCCTATAAGGCCAATGCCGGCGAAATTGTCGACGTCAACAGGATCACGGGATACCTTTCAAAGATGTATCGTTTGGTTTTTAACAAGGGAAACGATTTTCTCGGCGTCGGGGATGTTTTGCTCTGCTGCGAGATGTATTTGAAAATATGCGAATTCAAATACAGTAATTTTGAATTCCGCATCGAATGCGAAGAAAATATCAAAAACATTGAGATGCTCAATCTGATTGTCCAAACGATTGTCGAAAACGCGGTGGTTCACGGCTTCGATTCTTCCCGCAAACGATTTATCATTATCATAAGAGCCTACCGTATGGAGGAGAAACTCGTCTTCGAGATTATTGACAACGGCAAGGGCATCAATAAAAACCGATTAGAAGTATTTCAACAGCTGCTTGATGACGAAAACTCGCACAGTGAATCCGGCCTTGTAAATGCGCAGAAACGGATTCAGCTTTATTACGGCAATCAATACGGAATTAAACTGAAAAGCCGCCAGGGATGCTATACGAAAGTAACGGTAACAATGGCGGCGGAAAAACCGCAGCCGGTAATTCACCAGCTTGAGGACTTTGAAGTGGAGGAAGAAGATGTTTAACATTCTGATTGTAGATGACGATATGAACATCCGCGCGCACGTTCGCAGTATCTGCAGAAGAGCGGGGGACGGTATCGCGATATATGAGGCTGTCGACTCCCAGGAGGCGTTGACACGGCTTGAAGAACACATCATCCAACTCTGCATTATGGACTTGCATTTGCCGGATATGCTCGGTACCGATCTGTTGAAAATTGTCAAACAACAGTATGGGGGCATCAAAGTAATCATGCTCTCGGGGGACAGTTCATTCGGAGCGGTGCGCCAGTCGTTCATGTACGACGCCGATGATTACATTGAAAAACCGGTCGATGAGATGTCCCTGCTTCAAAAGGTTTATGAGATGCGCAAGAAATATTTTCTCGGCCTCAAAACTATTGAGCTGCCTAAAAAAAGTATCTCCGAATATCTCTCATTTTCCATGAACGAAGACTTTTCAGCCCTCGGCCGCGACAATGATGACCGATACGATCAGCTCCGGAACCGCTACGACCTCGGTTTCGACTTTTCCGGCGGCGCGATTTGTTCGATTGAGCTCGGCGGCCTCGATAATGCTGCAAATGCCGAATTTTATTACAGTTACCTCGCGGAACAGATCAAACGGGATTTTCCGAATATTACAATTGTTTTCATGTTTTTCGGCGGACGGCTTACCGCTGTAATAAACGGCTCGCTGAATGAAGAATTGGTACGTGCCCGGTTTACGGGCATCAAGTCGATTTTCAATGAAAACGGCATCTCGGTTTCGGTCTATATCT
This sequence comes from Oscillospiraceae bacterium, assembly GCA_035353335.1. NCBI lineage: Bacteria > Bacillati > Bacillota > Clostridia > Eubacteriales > Oscillospiraceae > Oscillospiraceae bacterium. The sequence continues at coordinate 4,522 of DAOPZJ010000075.1, forward strand.
CAGAGCGTTTTAATGGAAAAGTCGGATTCTTTCCCGCATACCGGACACTTCTCGATATGGTACGCAATAGTGAAATGTACGGAAAGAACGAGATTGTCGTCTCCTCCGGCGGTGAATCAAACCGCTCTCAGGTGGCTCTTGTGCAGCGGGCAAAGCGCTATATTCAGGAGATGGTCTATGAGAGTTTTTCGTTGGTCAACGTAGCGGAATATCTCGGCATCCACCCAAACTATCTGTCCAAAGTGTTTAAGCAGGCAGAGGGAATTGCTTTCACCGACTATGTCTGCGACTGCAAAATGCAGGAGGCAAAAAGGCTGCTGACGGAGACGAATCTTAAAATTTATGCCATCGCCGAAAAACTGCATTATTATGATACCGGTTATTTTATTCGTATTTTTAAAAAGTATTACGGGGTATCGCCAAATCAGTTTCGGCAGCGTTCGGTGTAACGGATTGTGCATATTGCACAATCATATAAAAACAACAGAGCCAATAAAAGAGATGTAATTTTAAATATAATTAGTAAAAATGACGACTAATTAAAAATATTACGTCTGAATTTCCTTATGGCGAACAGATGAATTAGTAAGAAAAAAACAAATTTACACGAAATTGCCACGAATAAGGCAAAATGTTAAATTAGTACCATAAATGTTAAAATAGTATCATTTAAAAATATACAAACAACGGTTATAATGAATTAGAACACTGAACTGGGTATCTGTCTGTTCAGAAATTCCTATATCTATCAAAGGTGGTGCCTTTACTTATGAGCGTTGCGACACGGACCGAAGTTGAAGAGGTTCGGAGCCCGTTACAAAAAGTGGAACCGAGGCCATGGGGGCTCTCGCCTCAAGATCTGATCGTGTATCTGATGATCTTGCCGGCAGTTTTAATGTATGTTATCTTTACATACGTCCCGATGCCCGGAATGTTTACGGCATTCTGCGAATACACATCCGCCGCCGGGTTTAAAGCCTGGACCGGTATGGAAAATTTGGTCGGGCTGATGCGAATGAGCGATTTCCCGCGGGCGCTCCGCAATAACATTATGTACGCAGCACTCGGCTATGTCATCAATTTCCCGGCGCCGATCATTCTGGCACTGATGTTCAATGAAATGCGGGCACAAGGATTCAAGAAGGGCATTCAGACGGTGACGACGGTTCCGCACTTTATCAACTGGGTTGTCATCGGCGGCATTTTTAAAATCCTGCTCGACCCGGACTACGGCTGGATTAACAGCTTGGTCGTAAAGCTGGGCGGTCAGTCGGTTTACTTCCTGGGCGATCCGAAATGGTTCCCGTTCATGTATGTTCTGCTGTCGCTTTGGAAAAGCGTGGGCTGGGGTACCATTTTATACTTAGCTACAATGGCTTCAATCGACCATTCGCTGTATGAAGCTGCGGCAATCGACGGAGCAGGCAGATGGCGCCAGACCTGGCACGTGACCCTGCCGGCTCTGAAAGGCATTATCCTTCTGCAATTAATCATGTCTTTCAGCGGCATTCTCAACCTGTTTGACTCGATGTTTATTTTGGGCAATGCATCGAACCGCGACGTATCGCTCGTTCTGGACACCCTGGTCTACTATACCGCTTTCGGAGGAAGCCAGGACGGAAACTTCGGCCTTTCGTCTGCTATGAGCTTGTTTAAAACTGCATTCGGTGCAATTATGACCATCATCGTCAATCAAACCGCTAAAAAGCTGTCTGACGACGGCCGCGGAATCTTTTAAAGAGGAGGCGAGAATATATGCTGCGTTCAAAAGGCGAAAAAAGATTCGGCGTTGTAAACAATATCTTGATGGTAATGTTTTCGATCTTTTTCATATTTCCCGTCATTTTTGTCATAAAAACCTCGTTGGATATGTCTACTCCTTCGATTGACCTCACGATTTTCCCCCGCGAATTCACTACGATGTTTTATCAGATGATCGTGTTGGATTCCTCAGTCTACCGTCCGTTTCTCAACAGTGTTTACATCACGGTGCTCGGTGCCGCAGGCGCGATGGTATTCAACTGCATGGGCGCTTATGCGCTTTCCAAGCGTGATTTACCCGGCATGATCAACATGGTTTATTTCTTGATCGTCATTCCGATGTTCATCGGCGGCGGTATGGTAGCCGGCTTCCTGCTGATGAAATCGCTCGGCTGGTTCAATACATACAGAGTTTTGATTATCCCAGGAATCATCAGTGCGTTCAATATGGTCGTCATCAGAAACTATTTCTGGGGCTTGCCGAAATCGTTGTTTGAGGCGGCGAAAATCGACGGGGCCGGTGAATTTACGGTTTTCACGAAAATCATACTCCCGCTGTCGAAGTCGGTTATCTCAGCGACGACACTGTTCACCGCAGTCGGTTATTGGAACCAATATATGCCCTCCATCCTGTATATTACCTCCAAACCCGAGATGAGAACGTTCCCGGTAAAAATCCGCGAGATCTTCTTCGTCAATTTCGGGCCGACGCGTATCAATGAATTAAACGAACAATTAAAAGCGATGGGCATACAGAATGCCAGCGCCGGCTCGTTGAATCCAGATGCGCTCGGAGCGGCGATGACCATAGTTTCCTTCCTTCCGATTCTCATTCTCTATCCGTTCATGCAAAAATACTTTGCTGCAGGCATGCTCAAGGGTTCTATTAAAGGCTGATAAATCATTTCGAATTAAAAGAGGCGGATATTATCCGCCTCTTTTTCTTATCATCATTAAGTTTTTTTTATGCTCTTTATAGTTGAAAATATGAAAGTCAAAAATTTCTTGCAATCATCACAAAACAACTGTATAATCACTATAAAAGCGCTCGAACGGAGAAGAAATAATGGAAAATTATAAAAAAGAATTCTATAAAAAGCTGCCGGAAGATATGGATATTGAACTGCAGCGGCAGTGGAAGAAATATTTCCTGCGCAAAGATGCGATATTGGTAGGGATGTCGCTGTTGATTTTTATTGCAGCACAAAATATCCTGGGTGTGATTATATCTTTAATTCCGGCGCTCAGCTCAAAGGGTCAATTGACAGATCAATTGTTTCAAACGTTTGTCTATGTCCTCAGTATGGGTATCCCCTTTTTTATTCTGTTTTTCGTCACAAAGCGGGATAAGGGTGAATTGATTTCAGCGGAGATGCCGAAACCTCACACCTTTCTGCCGGTCGTTTTTATGGGCATCGGATGCATTCCGGTTTTGCAAAATATCGCGGGATATTTTGACCAGTTCCTCTCCTTAATCAAGTTGAATACTTATCAGCCGCTGCTCGATGCCGCTTTTTCGCCGGTGACCGAAACCGGTGCGTTGATTGTACAATTTGTCTGCACTTCGCTTTTAGCTGCGATTTTTGAGGAATTCGCCTTCCGCGGCGTTATTCTGCAGATTCTGCGCAGATACGGCAATATCTTTGCAATTGTTTGTTCCGCTTTCGTTTTCGGTATCATTCACGGCAATACCTATCAAATTCCTTTTGCCTTCCTGTTCGGCCTTGTACTCGGCGCAGCGGCGGTTTATACCGGTTCTCTCTGGACTCCGGTATTGCTGCATCTGATCAACAACACAATCGCTTTCGGTTTGAATATTGTTGCCGAAAAGCTCGGTGAACAAATCGGCGATGTCGTCACCTATATCACTTGGGGTGTTCTCTTCCTGATTGGAGCGATCGCGGCGATTTTTACGGCCGCGACCGCAAAAAAGAGCGGGGTATGGAGAAACGACCGGCAGCCTTTTGAATTGGACGGAAGGAAAAAGGGGTACGGTGTCTTTTTTAAAGCTCCCACGATTCTCATCAGCATTGTTTTAATGGCTGTTACGGCTTTCTTCATGACCACGTTGATTCAAGACTGGGTGAACAGCATTTTCCCGTATGCAAATTTCTTGGGATAACGACTTCATGAATTATGAATTGTGAATTCATGAAAACGGCGTTAGCCTTAGCGTCATCTGCCGCCGAAAAAGGGGATGTACCGGTAGGTGCTGTAGTCGTCAAGGAAAATAAAATTATCGGATGCGGCCAAAACCGCTGTCAGAGTAAAAAAGATCCGACGGCGCATGCTGAAATCGAAGCCATTCGGCAAGCAGCTATTGCCGTCAGCGACTGGCGGCTGACTGGCTGTACGCTCTATGTGACACTGGAACCGTGCGCGATGTGCGCAGGAGCCATCATAAATTCCCGAATCGAACGGGTTGTCATCGGCGCAAAAGAAGACCATACCGGATGCTGTGGGTCGGTCTGCAATCTTTTTGCGATGCCGTTTTCCGGATTTGTTAAAATTGAAACCGGCGTGCTTGAAGAAGAATGCAAAACACTGCTGCAGCGTTTCTTTCAAAAAGCAAGATAGTCAGTTTGCACAAAAAATAGGAATCGGATTTGACATCACTGCCAAAATCAAGAAAGTTTTCCACATTTGCAAGACAGAGTATGGACAATCTGTGAAGGTTATGCTATTATAAAAAAGAACAGTTGGTCGGTTTTTTGGCCATGGCTGCCCTGCAGCCGCCTGTTCGTTTATCTCCCTCTCTTTTAACCCCTTATTTTGTGCCTCATGGCACTTTTTTTTACAAAAATTTTATTTCAATAAAAGTTGTAATAAAAAAATGACAAATAATTAATCAAAGCTGATAAATTTCGAAATCGTCAAATGCGGTCCGGTACCTCTTCGAACATATAAAAAACGGTCGATATTTAATAATGGGTCTTGACTAGAACAGAGGGTTATCACGGAACAATTTCAAGAGGATGTGGTA
>DAOPZJ010000076.1 GCA_035353335.1 Oscillospiraceae bacterium
TGAGCGAAACACCTATATTTTTCAGCCCCGAAAGCTGGAAATCGATGAGATTGACGTGTTAGTCAATCATCAAAAGAACTGCACGATCATTCTTTCCAGTTTGCGGATCGGGGAATGCACCGAGCTGAAAGAAAGCATCAAAAAACTGCGAAACGTCTATATGGACACCGCGGGGCTCAAAGACGGCCTCTTTACGGTCGAACGGGCGATCGCGCTGGTCGGAGCCGACAAGCTGCTCTTTGCCTCCATGGCCCCGATCAACTGCGTAAACAGCACCCTGCTGTTAGTTCAAAGGGACGCGCTTGCTGAAGGCGACAAGGAGAAGATCCTCAGTAAAAATGCCCGTAAGATTTACGGATAAATATCGCAGGGCCGGAGAGAGGGTTTCCTCTCCGGCTTTTTTTATGCCTTGAAAGGCCTGTTTTTACGCCTTGAAAGGCCTGCGGAAAAGCTCTCCGTGCTGGCTGAACCAGAGATTGCCCGCCTCGTCAAAGACGGCGGAGTGCACTTCCATGCCGTGCGGGTCCTTTTCGGGGCCGAAGATGGCAACGGGCAGAAGCGCTTTCTCAAGGATCTCTCCTTTTTCAATATCGACAACGTAAAGATACCGCTGAGTAAAGACCAGCGCCTCATTCCCGCAGGGGGCATCCCCACGAGGGAGGGCAAACGTGCATTTGGTTTCGACGGGGATCCGCGCAAGCTCTTTGAAGCTGTTCTTATCGTAAATGCCGATCGCGGTGCGGAAGCCGACGATCAGCTTGTCCCCGACGACCGCCGTCGTAAACGGTTCGGGGATCAGCCCTTTTTCAAAGACCGTCTGCCGCTCGATTAGCCCGTCGGTGTTTACCGCGCAAAGCACCATCTGTTTGTCCTTCTGTTCGGGCAGACCGTTGCCGGCCGGAACCGTCGTCAGATACATCAGCCGTTCATCACAGGCCAGTCCGCCGAAGGCAAGACCCGGGATGAGGTCTTTATAGACCTTTGCCTCACAGGTCGTCGGGTCAATGCGGGTCATTCCGCCGCCGTAAAACCCATAAGGGGCCATCCATGCCGTCCAGAAGGCGCCGTCCGGTCCCTTGACGCTCTTTCCGCTGGGCCTGATAAAAATTTCGGGCCCGGCGGTGAAAACCGTCCTTGGGTTTACATTCTCGATCTGATTCCAGGGCTGAGCGGGGTCATAGACAATATGGTCCCCGCCCGAATAGGCGGCCATGAAGAGCTTGCCTTTGATGGGCACGATGCTGTAGACCTCGCCGCCGCGGTCGCAGACCATATCGGAATTCCAATCGGCACCGGTTTCGGGGTCATAAGAAAAAATGGTCTGCCCCAAAGCGCTAGCGCCCCAGAGCTTATGATCGTGCCGGGTCAGTTCCAAAATGGCGGTGGAAGGGGTCTCAACACGGAGTTTCATATATTCCGGTTTCTCCGCGCCCGGGCGGAGGACAAAATACTGCTGCCCGCGGGTGCCGTAAACCGTACCGTCCTCTTCCCGGACGCAGATCCGGCAGGAATCGTTCAAACGGCTGTCGGGCTGAAATTCTTTGCCCGAGAGGTCTTTTTCTATTTTTTTGTTGGTTTTGAGGTCATAATATTCCCGTTTCCCATGCTTGTCGACCGCGATAAAATCGGGATAGACCTCCCGGATATAAGCGTCGGAATCCAACGTGCTCCAGCTTTCGGACTTTATATCCCAAACCCGTATCTCCTTGTGATCATAACCGATGCTGACGTAAATGCGGCCGTACGGGTCGCCGTATACCATCCTCGAATAGAGGTTCTGTTCGTTTTCGCTCGCGCGCGAAAGATCCGCGAGTGTATGCGCTTCGGGGTCATATCGCAAAAGCCGGCATCCCGGCCAGGTGCCGCCGTAGACCATGCCGTCGCTGCCGGCCGCCAGATTCCAGATATAGAGTTCCCCCGGAACAGACAGGGACTTCGCCCAGCTGCGGGTTTTGAGGTCCAGACAGTGCAGATACCCTTTTTGGGCGCAGGTGCCGACCAAAATCTTTTCGTCATTCAGATTGAAGAGCGCCCATGCGCCCTCGTCGCCCGGCATCTCCAGCAGCTCTCCGGCTTCGGCGTTTTCGGGGTCCGCGATGATCAAAATCCCCGTTCTTCCGGCGGCCAGACTGTTCATCACCAACTTCTTGCGCCCGTCGAGCGGGTCTTTGAACGCGATCATGCTCATAAAACAAAAGTTTTTGCAGGGCTCCGCGATTTTCTGAAACTCCATTAAAAATAATCCCTTTCCAAATCGTTATCGGCGGGCAGACTTTTGATCATCCGGAAAATATCGTCCGCGTCATAGACAAAACCGAACATCATGGCGGTCATCCAGAGGGCGGTTTCTTTGTGCTCCTCAAAACGGACGGATTCTTTGCGCTCCACGGCCGTCACCGCCTGACGGACGGCCGAACACTGAAAGCCCCGGCGGCCCATATCCGCCATACCGGCGGGGGAATACTGCAGACAGTAATTGATGGCAAAACCGGTATATATCAGGTGGTTGACGCCGTCTGCCGCGGCGACCGCAAAAAGCTCTCCTGCGTTTTTCACGACGGGTTCCGCACCGAGCGGCCTGACCGAGGGGATAAAGCCGATACGACCAAAGCCCCTGTCCACATCCGCTTTGTTGCGGCGGCCCGGGAAAGAATAATCCGCTTTAAAAGCGTCCCGTTCCCGCAGGGTCCGGTCGGCGGGGATCCGCGGGAGAGCCGGAGCCGGCTGACCGGCAAGGTCCTCTGCCCGTTTGGTTCCGGGGAGGCCGGCATAATATGTCCCGTCCGCGACGGTGTCCGCGACCGTGTCGCTGACGACGTGATAAATCTTAAATCCGTGCGCTCTCGCGGCCGCCAGCAGGTCTTTTAAAACACCGTCGGCAATCTGACGGGCGCGGGGGATGTATTCGACCGCGCGGTGCCAGCCGGGGAACTCTTCACGGGTTCCCGCATCCCAGGCATGCATCACGACAAGAGCCGTTTTGTCCGTATCGACGGGCAGGGCGGCTTTTTTCCACCCGCCGTATCCCTCGCCGGGATACTCAAGGGTAAAATCGGCGTCAAACTGCTGATAATACGACGCCGTAACCATCGTCACCATTCGGCTTCCCCCTTCCCATGGTGCACATTTTAGCATGGTGTGCTGCTTTTTACAATAAAATTTCAATATATAAAAGCCCCTATTAATTAAAAAGCCCGTAAACCGCATGGTTACGAGCTTTTTTGTGATCACATGTGCGCTAATGAATAATGTGTGTTAAAAAACTTGAAATCTGTTAAAGGCATTGCTTTGAAAGGAATGCGCATGCGATCAAACCCGTCAATACTCTTCGCGGTTACCGAATTCGGCGTTTTCAACCCAGTCCTTGGGTCTTCTGAGCAAAGTGATCAATTCATTAAAAAGGGCAAAGTGATCCTGTTCCTGTTTGACCAAGAACTTCATCAGCTGCTTGACTTGCTTATCCTTAGCTTCGATCAGCATCTTCTGATACAGATCGATGCTTTTTTGCTCCATATCAAGCGCGACCGCATATACCTCCAATTGACCCGGCACAACTTCCGCCTCCCGCTTGTAATCGTCTTTGCCCGAAAACAAGTCGGTCTGTTCGGCATTTAGGATGTCATCACTGATTGAAGAATCTGAAGAAATATCTTTTTTTCTCAACAAATCAGCATGCTTTTTTTCGGTCTCGGCCAACAAAAGAAACGCGCGCTGCAATGAGGTCCCTTTGTTAAGCGCTGCTTGTTTTAAATAGTACTGCTCTCCGTCAGTTTCCATTTGAATGGCAAAGGTCAGCGTACTCATAAACATTCTCCTCCTCGTTCTTCACGAATTCATTCAAAAAGATCATATCGGCTTTAGATCATTATACGGATAATGGTTGCAGTTTGCAATAGGCGAAGAATTCTCCGCTTATTTCGCGGTGAAAGATCTTAAAGGGATTCAGCGTTATATAAATGATGGGGTTCTGCTCTTTCTTTATTTCTTTTCCTCAGAGGCAGACCATGACATATCTTTTCTGTGCGGTTCATTCAGCTTATCCGACAACTGCAATATAATTCAAAAACACTCACTTGAGAAATGCAGCCCCTTGCTTCTTGCAAACCGGGGACAAACATGGTATGCTGTCATCAAAAAGAAGGAATCAAGAGGTAACAATCGTGGAACAATATCTCGCTTTATCAACGGAATTCAAGCTCAGACCGGAGCATGTTAAAAATATCATCGCCCTGATCGACGACGGAAACACCATCCCGTTTATCGCGCGCTACCGCAAGGAGATGACCGGCTCCTGCGATGATCAGGTGCTGCGCGAACTCGCCGACCGCCTGCAGTATCTGCGCGCGTTCGAAGAACGCAGGCAAAAAATCAAAGAGAGCATCACCGAGCAGGGCAAAATGACTGAAGAGCTGGCGGCGGAAATCGAAAAAGCCGCGACGATGTCGGTGCTCGAAGACCTTTATCGCCCTTATAAGCAAAAACGCCGCACCCGCGCGACCATCGCGAAAGAAAAAGGGCTGGAACCACTGGCGGAACTCATCCTGAAACAGGATAACGGCGGCGATTTATCCGTCGCTTTGCCGTTTATCAATCCGGAGCTTTCCGTCAATACCGCCGAAGAGGCCGTCGAGGGCGCGAAGGACATCATCGCCGAACTCATTTCCGACGACCCGAAACTGCGCGGGCAGCTCCGCGATCTGATCAAAAGAAGCGGCGTGATCACCTCCCGCGCGGAAAAGACCGAAGAGAATCAGGGCTCGGTCTACGAGATGTACGCCGCATACTCCGAACCGGTCAGCAAGATACCGAGTCACCGGATCTTAGCCATCAACCGCGGCGAGCGGGAAAAGTTTTTGAAGGTGGACGTCGAAATTGCCGACGGCTTGGCGTTATCGCCGATCTGCACGGCTTACGTAAAAGGAACCTCACTGTTGTCCGAATGGGTGCGGCAGGCGGCCGAAGACGCCTGGGACCGCTTGATCAAGCCGTCCGTGGACCGTGAAATCCGCGCCGAACTGACCGACACCGCCAATCAGCAGGCGATCTCGATGTTCGCGCTGAACCTGAAACCGCTGCTGCTTTCCCCTCCGATCAAGGGGAAAACCGTATTGGGCTTCGACCCCGCCTACCGCACCGGCTGCAAAATCGCCGTCGTCGACCCGACGGGAAAAGTGCTCGACACGACCGTGGTCTATCCCACCCCGCCGCACAACAAAACAGAGGAAGCCAAACGGGAGCTTAAATACCTCATTAAAAAGCACAACGTCGAAGTCATCGCGATCGGAAACGGCACGGCCTCCAAAGAATCCGAAATCTTTATCGCCTCGCTGATTAAAGAAGCGGACACGCCGTTATCCTATATGGTCGTCAACGAGGCGGGCGCCTCGGTCTATTCCGCCTCCAAACTGGGCGCCGCCGAATTCCCCGAATTTGACGTCTCGCTCAGAAGCGCCGTCTCCATCGCCCGCCGGCTGCAGGACCCGCTCGCCGAGCTTGTCAAGATCGATCCCAAATCCATCGGGGTAGGGCAGTACCAGCATGATATGCCAGCCGCCCGGCTGGACAGCGAGCTCACGGGCGTGGTCGAGGACTGCGTCAACAGCGTCGGCGTCGATCTGAACACCGCTTCCGCCTCACTGCTCACCTATGTCTCCGGTCTCGGCGCCGCCGTCGCCTCCAATGTGGTGGCGTACCGGGATGAAAACGGCCCCTTCGCTTCCCGCCCGGCGCTGAAAAAGGTGCCGAAGCTCGGCCCGAAAGCTTACGAGCAGGCCGCGGGATTTCTGCGCATACCGGGCGCCAAAAACGTCCTTGACAATACATCGGTTCATCCGGAATCCTACGATGCCGCCAAAATGATGTTGGACCGGTTCGGGATGACGGTCTCCGATCTCACCTCCGAAAAAATTCAAACGCTCCCTTCTATGATCAGGGAAACGGGAGAATCGAAAGTGGCGCAGGCGGTCGGCGTCGGCGTCCCGACCCTGCGCGACATCCTCGCCGAATTGATGAAGCCGGGCCGCGATATCCGCGACGAGCTGCCGCCTCCGCTGCTCAGAAGCGATATTTTGAGCATGGAAGACCTTGTCCCCGGCATGGAGCTGACGGGAACGGTCAGAAACGTCATCGACTTCGGGGTCTTTGTCGATATCGGCGTCCATCAGGACGGTCTGGTCCACATCTCCGAGCTGACCGACCGTTATATCAGGCACCCGTCGGAGGTGGTCAAGGTGGGCGATATCGTGAAAGTTTACGTCCTCTCGGCGGATCCGGTAAAGAAGCGGATATCCCTGTCCATGAAAAAGCGCCCGGTGCCGAACAGCAAATAACCGAACAAATCCGACAAATTCACACCCAATCAAAAAGCCCGTAACCTTTCGGTTCGCGGGCCTTTTTTCGTGGGCTGCAATTTGGCCCAAAGGGCAGGAGTTTGAAAATTATCTCCGTGTTGGACAGCCCTGCTTTTTATTTGCGGAAGAAATAACTATTCAGTCATTAAATCGCAAATTGAATTAGAAAAAGATACCGGGTCTTCAATAGGCATACCCTCAATTAACAGAGCCTGCGTGTATAAAATGCCGCTGTAGGTTTTCAATTTTTCTTTGTCTGTTTCAAAGAGCGCGCAGAGCGTTTTAAAGATGGGGTGATTGGCGTTGATCTCCAAAACTCTCGCGGCTTTCATTTTGTTGTCGGTCGGCATCGCGTTTAAGACTTTTTCCATTTCAAGAGAAAGGGGGCCTTCGCTTGATAAACAGACAGGATGGGATTTAAGCCTCTGAGATAAACGCACTTCATGAACTTTTCCTTCAAGCGAATCTTTCATATAGCCAAACAGATCCTTGTGTTCCTCTGCCTGTTTTTCATTGATCTTTTTCTCTTCATCGGTTTCAAGCTCCAAATCGCCGCTTGAAACGGACTTAAACTGTTTTCCGTCATAATCCGTCAGCATTCGCACCGCAAATTCATCGACATCGTCTGTCATATAAAGAAGCTCATAACCTTTGTCTTTCACAAGCTCCGTTTGCGGCAGCTTTTCTATTTTATCCGTACTTTCACCACAGGCATAATAAATATATTTTTGCCCTTCCTTCATGCGGCCGATATATTCGGAGACGGTGACAAGCTTTTTCTCGCTCGATGAATAAAACATGACGAGATCTTTCAGCATCTCCCGATTTACGCCGTAGCCGTTGTAAAGGCCGTACTTGATCTGAAGCCCGAAGTTCCTGAAAAACTCGTCATATTTTTCCCGTTCGTCCCTGAGCAGCCCGAGAAGTTCATTCTTGATCTTTTTTTCGATGGTTGATGCGATAAGCTTCAGCTGACGATCATGCTGAAGCATTTCCCTTGAAATATTAAGCGATAAATCCTGGGAGTCAACAAGCCCCTTGACAAAGCTGAAATGGTCGGGCAAAAGATCCGCGCATTTATTCATGATTAAAACGCCGCTTGCGTATAACTGCAGCCCTTTTTCGTATTCCTTTGTGTAAAAATTAAAGGGGGCCTTGGCGGGAATGAACAAAAGCGCGTTGTACGTTGCGGTTCCTTCGGTTTTGCTGTGTATATGCATGAGAGGATTTTCATAATCGTAATATTTTTCTTTATAGAAGCTGTTGTAATCTTCATCTGTCAGCTCATTTTTATTTTTACGCCAGATAGGCACCATGCTGTTGAGTGTTTCAATCTCGAAACGGCTTTCATACTCGTCCTCGGTGCCCTCCTTAAGGGCTCTTTTTTCTGTGTTCATTTGAATCGGATAACGGATATAGTCGGAATATTTCACGACGACAGACTTGATTCTGTACTCTTCCAGAAATTCGTCATAATTTTCTTCTTCGGTGTTTTCTTTTATTTTGAGTATGATCTCCGTGCCGACGCCGTCCTTTTCACAGCTTGCAACGGTATAGCCTTCGGAACCGGATGATTCCCATTTATAAGCTTCTTCGCTGCCGTAAGCTTTGCTTATGACAGTAACCTTTTCGCTCACCATAAAAGCGGAATAAAAACCCACGCCGAATTGACCGATGATATCGATATCTTCTTTTGCTTCATTTTCCTTTTTAAACGTAAGAGAACCGCTTCTCGCGATTGTGCCCAGATTTGATTCGAGATCCTCTTTTGTCATACCGCATCCGTTATCGGCTATTGTCAGCGTTCTTTTTTCTTTATCGACAGAAAGGAAAATATGAAAATCGGTTCGATTCATGCCGACGTTCTGATCCGTCAGGGAAATATAATATAATTTGTCGATCGCATCGCTTGCGTTTGAAATAAGCTCTCTTAAGAAAATTTCCTTGTGCGTATAAATTGAATGAATCATTAAATCCAAAATGCGTTTTGACTCTGTTTTAAACTGTTTTGCAGCCATGTGATTAACACCTCTGTAAATTTATTTTTAGCGCTCGGCATATCGAAGTGCTAATGATACAATAACTTATTTTCCTCAAAAAATCAAGTATTTCATAAAAGAATTTAATGTTTATCAGGCAAAGCATCCGGTCCGTTAGCGGTATCCTCAGCGTCAAAGTCATCATCGCCTTTCATGTCTCAAACCTTTCATGATGCTTTTCAAACTGCTTTTTTATAAAAACAAAAAGTCCCGTACTGCCGAATCATGGCTTGGCACAGGGCTTTTTTGCGGGCTGCAATTTGGCGCAAAGGGCAGGAGTTTGAAAGGTTCAGTCCCGTCCCCGTCCCCGCCGCGCGGATTTTCCCCTGCCACGCGGATTCCGCACCGGATTATCCCCGTTGGCCCAACGGCCAAAAAACAAAAAGCGGGGATGAACCCCACTTTTTATTTTTGGTTGCGGAGACAGGATTTGAACCTGTGACCTTCGGGTTATGAGAGTGAAATATGACCTTTTATAGCTATTTATAAACTCTGAATATCCGCATTAAATAGCCATAAAATAATGAATGGAATTTATATCCTTTTGTCGCTTATTATGAGTTTATATGAAAATCTGCGACAAATAAGCGACAAATAAGCGACAGAAAACAAAAGAAAAAGGAAGTAAAAAACTACCCCCCGCCTCGCGCGTATGTCCAGTGTAATTGTACTGCCACCATCGGTACCAAGGCAGTATACAATAACTTTCCAATCGGGGGGAGGGTACCCCTTCCAAAAAAATCATGCGAGACCGCTCGGCTCTTTTGTGGTTGCCCATCGGTCTGAAGGGTTTACCCCTGATGGCAAAACATAGGGGCGTACTGCTCCGATGATCGTTTGATTGT
>DAOPZJ010000077.1:0-4764 GCA_035353335.1 Oscillospiraceae bacterium
TTCTCGCAATGACGGAGGGGATCTGTGCGACAGGGACAATCTGTGCGACAGGGACTATCTGTGCGACAGGGACGGGGACAATCCATGCGATGGGGACTGGATTGCCGCGGTCGTACCTCCCTCGCAATGACGGGGATAATCTGTGCGACAGGGACTGGATTGTCCCCATTCCCCATCGCATGGATTTCGCATGGATTACCGCGGTCGTACCTCCCTCGCAATGACGGAGGAGAATTGCCATTCGCCGCCGCGGCGGCGCGTGCATTAAAAAAATAAAAATAAAAAACAAAACATAAAACATAAAACATAAGAATTCGGGACGTCGCTGTCATGATATCACAAAGTGCCAATATTTTCAAGTCCTTGCGTTCATCGCGAATTTTAAAAAAACCGGCCGCGGGATCTTAAAGAGGCGCAAAGAAATAAAAAAATCGGCCGCGCGCCTTTTCGGCGGCGGTCAATTCGGTTTCGCGGGTTCAAAGTGATTTCGCGATTCCGCGTTATTTGATTTTCAGTTTGCAGACAATCGACGCCGGATCGCTTGCCGAGACCCAGAAGCTGTTTTCGTCTTTTTGGAGCGTGATCGTGAATACCAGTTCCAGACAGCCGTCGGTGTCCGTATCGAGGGAGGGAAGATCCTTCACGGCTACGGTCAGCGCCGCCTGCAGAATTTTCCCCGGCTGTACGATGTTGGTGCTTTTTTTGACCGCCCACCCGTTCTCCGTCAAATCTTTCAGGTAGCGCTCCGCGTCGAGGCCCCCGAAGACAGGCATTTGGAGGACGCTGCAGGTGCCGTCCTTTTTCGATTCGACGATCCAGCAGGTCACCATGGCCGCGATGTCTCCGTCGTTTTGGACGATGAACAGATTGCCGTCATACAGAATGCGGACGTTCCCGACGGTGACGTAAGCGCCGGGTTGATACGTCTCGCCCGCTTTGAGCGCATAGGGGGTCAGCTTCTGCCAGGAGGTGTCCTCGGCCGGCAATGCGGCCGACCGGGCGGAAGCGGGCGCGGGACCGCTTTGCGCGGGTACGGAGGAAACCGCGGGCGCGGAGGAAACCGCGGGCGCGGAAGAAACTGCCGGTGCCGAAGGTTCGGAGACCATAGTCAGCGGGACACCCGGATCGGGCACATCATGGATCATCCGATAACTGTTTGACCGGGAAACCGAACCCGCCGCGGAGCTCGCCGCGGAGCTCGCCGCTTCGCTTTCCGGGTCGTTCAGCATCTTGATGTCTTTCGTACCGCCGGTTTTGGACGGCTGCGGTTCGGAAACAACGCTTTGCGCCGCGGGCGCAGCGTCCGATGAGGAATCGGTCAGCGCGAGAATTTTCTGCATGCTGCCGGTGACCGCGGCCGCGCAGCCCAAAAACAAAACCAAAGCGAATAACGACGGGATGATGATTTTTTTCAACGGACGCTCCTCTTTTGCAAACCGGCCTCGGAGGCCTTCGGCCGGGAAAAACCGATGTGACACCGGTATCTGTTTCGTTTCTGTTGATATTCACACGGATTCGGTTTTCCGCCTGTTTCGGCAACAGGTCTCTTTCTGTCTGACGCCATCATAGCACAGCGCGCCGATGATTTCAAGGTCTTCGATATTTCCCCACGGAATATGCTGTTTTTTTGCTCAGCGGGACGCGTAATAGCGGATGGCTTTTTCGGCGAGATCCACGGTGACGCCGAACTGCTCCGCGACCTGCCAGGGCGTGACATAGCCGTTTCGCGCGAAACGGTCGAGACGGTCTTTTTCGATCAGCATCCGGACCGCGCACCGGTCGGCCACGGCCTCGGCTTTGCGGACGACCGCGCCGTCCGCGTTGAGCGGATAAAAAGAACCGGTCTCGATATGCCCGATCTCGTGCGCGAGATCGCACAGCTCGCCGGCTTCGTCTTCGAGTTTGTCCGTATTCATCGCGATGTCGCCCTGCGGCGTGGACATCGACCGGATCACCCTGAACGGGAAATACCAGATATTATACCCTCTCGCGTCCGCAAGCCGATAGATTTCCCCGAGCGTCACTCTGCTGGCCGTCCTTTCACAAATCAAGTTGAAAAAGCAGGCCCCGTTCGGAGCGGCCGGGGGCCGGACTTCAACTCTCTGCGCAACTGATGATAGCAAACGCGCAGTACCATAAACAGGTCATGACGTTTGTTTTGAAGTTTTCTTCATTCGCGGGCGATGAAAGCAAAATTTAATCATAAACAAACGGGCGATTCATAATCGCCCCTACAAAATCTTCGGGATTTGTCTTCAAAAGAATCAAAAACATAGATCAATCTGCGGTTCTGCCGGATCATAAATAAAAAATCCCGGCAAGCAAAGAAAGCGCCAAAGCGTAATAGTGATACCATTTCTTTTTCGTTTTGAAAAGCAGAAACGCGCTTACCGCAATCACAATCGCGATTAATACGCCCGCGAGGACCGGCATTTCGTACAGCGTGACGCCCGCCGCGATCAGAAAGGTTCCGACAGAACCCGTCAATACGCTGGCCTTGATCCAATCGGGGAGTTTCGAGCCGTAAATCAATACGCCGGCCGCAAGCCAGACGATGCCGTATATGACGCGCAGCGAAGAAACGAAATGAAAGGCACCGTCCTTCGACATCGCCTCAAGCGCCCGGAAAATAAGATAATACCAGACGTAAGACGACGCGAGAACGACCGGACCGCAGACGGTGACAAGCAAAACGGTTTTAATGATTTCAAACGTCTTTTTCATTTTTCATAGTTCCGGTATTTATCGATTCAACCCCGGGGCTCGTTCAGCGGGGGTGATTTTTGAGCCAATCCTCCGGATCGGCGCCCTGAATGGTGACGATGCGCACAAACGGCCATCGCTCTTTCAGGGATTTGCCGCCGAAGATTTTGGCCTCGGCCAGCTCCTCGGCGGTATCGAACTCGCAGCCGTCGGGAACGTCGCAAAAGCCCACCCAATACGGCTTTTCGTATTCGGACTGGAACCCTATGTAATGTTCGTCTTCTTTCGGGTCGTCCGAAAAGTAGAAGCAGGTCTCGTCGATCGAAACCCCGTCTTTCAGGTGGAGAAAGAAAAATTCGTAATCGAGCGTTTCCATGTTGGCGCCTCCCCGAAAACAGTTGTCATAATACGTTTATATCATCATAACACGAGATGTAATATTTGGCAAGGGGCGATCGTGTAGGGGCGATTATCAATCGCCCGCGGGGTAAAAACCCAGTAGGGGCGCTACGGACTGCGAGTCCGCACAGACTTCGGTCCGCACAGACTTCGGTCCGCACGGGCTACGGCCCGCCCGCCTTTCCCGCCGCGTGAAATGCGGAGACAATCCGAATCCGTCATTGCGAGCGTCATCGCGGCAATCAAATGCTGCGGCAATCCGGTACGTATGTCTGTGGGACAGGGACGGGGATAATCTATGCGAAATCCACGCGGCGTGTGCGGGATAAAATCACGCGTATATCCTCATGCAATGACGGAAGTAATCCGGCGATGGAGACTGGATTGCTTCGTCGCAGCGCGTGGGCAGAGCCACACGCTTTTCCTCGCAATGACGGGGTTTTTACTCCCCATTCTCCAAAATGGGCAGTTGGCCGGGGATTTTGGTTTGTTCCATATGCACCCGGTTGCGGCCTGCGCGCTTTGCGGCATAGGCGGCCTGGTCCGCCCGGTCGATGACCGTCTCATAATTTCGGACCTGTTCTTTGCCGCAGCAGACAACGCCGATGCTGACGGTGGTGTGATTGCCGTCCATATCCGCGCTCTGCACGGCGATCCGCAAACTGTCGGCAACGGACTGCAGTTCGTCTTCGCTGTAGCCGTAGGCGAAAGCCAAAAACTCCTCGCCGCCGTAGCGATAAAAATCCAGCCGGAAGTTTTGGGCGAATTTTGTCAGGATCTCCCCGAAGCGGTTCAGGCATTTATCACCGGCGGCGTGGCCGCAGCGGTCGTTGAATTCTTTGAAGTTGTCGATGTCGAGCATCATGACGCCGGACGGCTTTTCCGAGTTCTCGGTCTCGAGATACGCCAGCGCCTCAAAGAGCTTGCGGCGGTTAAAAAGGCCCGTGAGCACATCGGTCACTTTTTCGATGACGAGCAGCCGCCTTGCTTCGAAACTCTCCAAACGAACCTGTATCATCATTCTGCCGAGAAAGCATCCGAGAACCGATGCGCACAGGCAATTGAGCAAATCGATCATCGCATTTGCGGGTTTGAAATGTAACGCCAGCGCGGTATGCACCGCCAGCCAGAAGACCAAAAACAGATAGATCCGGCGGGGACGGTCGATGAAGCTGAGCGGCATGATGGCGAACCCGCCTAACAATATGGTCGCGCGCATATCGGGTGTGTGAATGACGCTGAGATAGATCCCGAACAGGAACAGGACCGAAAAAGCGGCATACAGCCCGAAAAGCGAATGCTTTTTGACGGCCGGGATTTTAAACAGCAGGAACAGGATGAAGTAAGACGCAAACGTCAGCAGGTAAGCGGGGGTGGCGTCGATCTCTTTCACGCTGAAGAGCGAAGCTGCCAGCGGCAGCAAGGACAGCGCCCATCCGACGGGCAGCAAAGTGGACAGCGTCTTTTCGTTATACTCGTCGATGGCTGAGCGGTTTTCGGGTGAGAGCCGCTGATAGATTTTTTCCTGATTCCCAAAAAAGTTTGACCGGTTTTTCATATGTTTTTACCTCTTGCGTTTTGTAAAGACGGGGTTTCGATGTTTAATGCGGCAATAGGGTTTGCATGGTGAAATCAACCTTTTGTGAACGTTGTTCGGGTCGA
>DAOPZJ010000077.1:4864-9040 GCA_035353335.1 Oscillospiraceae bacterium
TTCCCTACAGGGACGCATGGTATTCATCCAACTGCCAGAGAAGCGGGTTCCCGTCGATATATTCCCATATCTTTCGATATCCTTGTTCGCAGCGGATCACTTCATCATAAAATGATTTTTGCCAGACCTCGGTTTCCGGGTTGATGTCATGAATCTTTTTCGTAACACCGGATTTATATAAACCGATGATTAAGGAAAGCGTGGGGAAAGGTTTTACTTTTTCAATATCGTCAACACATCCGACGATGATAATGGCATGAATATGGTTCGGCATGATAACAAATTTATCAATTTGGATCCCGTTGAAATGAGATGGGATATCAACCAGTTCCTGCCGGGCGATTTTCCCGAAAGCGTTCAATTGATCAGCCGCCCCGAAAATACACTTTTTTGCGTGCGTACATAGAGTCACGTAATAATAGTTTTCATTTGAATAGTCGTATCCCTTCAAACGAGGAGATTTTCGGGTCGGCAGATTCATGAAAAACTCCTTTCGCGTTCTTGTAGGGATGGGTCTTGACCCTTCCGGGCGGGCGAACAGCCCGCGAAGATGCTTTGGACACCGGCATGTTTTTGGTATTAATATGGCTCGGTAAAATCAATTAACCTTTCGTGAACACGATTCGGGTCGAATCGTGTTCACTCGGAAGGGTCAAGACCCTTCCCTACAGGGACGGTGCGTGAACCGTTTCCCTACAAGGATCGTGATTTTATACAAGGGGCGAGGAGCGCCCCTACTTTTTTATTTTTTCTGCGATTTTTTGAAGCGGATGAAGTCCAGGACGTCCTGTTTCTGCTCGTCGGTCAGGGCTTTGGCTTCGGCCGAGAGCGCGATCAGAAACTCGTCTTCCTCGGTTTCGCGGTCCAGCACGTAATCGAGATCGACGTGAAAATAATCCGCGATGGCTTTCGCGGTGCGGGTGTCGGGATTCGTCCGCCCTTTTTCCCACTGGCTGACCGCGGTCTGATGCACGCCGAAAAGCGACGCGAAGGAAAATTGGGACATGCCCGCTTCGGTGCGGAGCGTTTTGATATTTTTCATCGGGTACCACCTCGGACTCTATTATAAGAGACATTCTGATAGTTTGCAAGATATGATGAAAAATATTCTTAAAAGATGATAAATGCTATTGACATATGATTTTATATGCGTTATAATAATAGCATAACTAATATACGCGGCGGCTGAAGGATTCCGCGCCGCGCACGCAGCCGGTAACGGCAGGGAGACGAAAGGAGAAAAGAGAGATGGACTTGAAAACAAGGCGAAGACAGGCGGTCCTTTTGCCGGGCGCGGCCGGCCGGCGGAAAGCGGGGAATACGAGGATCGGCCGATGAGCGGCATCAACGAGGCGTACGTCAACGCGCTGCCGGACGTGAACGGCAAACCGAAAACCACGCTCGACGCGCGTTTCTTCCGGCGGTTCGACACGGCCTTGTCCGTCAGTTTCTCGGTGAGGGTGATCAACGTCATCGGCAATGAAACGCTGCCCGATCGGATGAGCATCCGGGTGAACGAGGCGTGCAGCGTCGCGGTTCTGACCGGGGACGCGGAAAACGGGTTTGAGCTCAGGCGGATGAAAGGGGGATACCTGCGGTTTGTCGGCGCGTCGGAAGTGATTCGGTTTTTGGCCGAAAAGGGCGTCCGGATGCCGGTGAAGGCGAAGCTGGCCTACGACGGACAGCTCGGCGGATGGGTCGCGAGGCTGCCGAGAGGGAATTCGTTATAATTTGCAGGGAACGGTCTTGACCGTTCCGGGCAATCGTGTTTTGACCCGAAATACGATTGCAAAAATCCTACGGTTCGCACAGACCGCAGCCCCGGGCAATAATTACATGAATATGGCTCTGCAAAATCAATTAACTTTTTGTGGACACGATTCGGGTCAAATCGTGCCCACGCGGAGAGGGTCATCGAACACGTGTTCGCATCGGCCACGGGCCGAGGACTTTCCCTACAGGATACGGTCATCATTATAAACCACAAAAGGAGATAAATCATGAGAGAGTTATATCGGGCGATCAAAGAGCAAGCGGCGGCGGAGCGGGAGCGGGCGAGGGAGATCTACGGTGAGAAAGGCAATCCGCAAGCGGATTGCTTTCATTCCGACCACGAGAGTTACGCGGTCATTTTGGAGGAATTCGACGAGGCCGACCGGGAGCGCAGGATGTTCGCGCTCGACCTCGAGGCGTTCTGGATGCACTGCAAAAACGACCACAACGACGAACACCCCAAGGACAAACGCGAAATTTTGGCGACGCTTTCGGAGCGCGCCGTCCGCGCGGCGTGCGAATGGGTGCAGACCGCCGCGGCGGTCGATAAAGCGACGGCGACGTTATTAAACCGGATCGATGAAGAGGAATAAATCGCAGGGCGATATCACCCCTGCACTTCCGGGAAAGGAGAAAGATGGAGACAAATACAACATCTAATAAAATCGCCGAGATGAAATTCAACCCGGTGTTTCGGGCGGCGCACGAGAGCCGATGTCGGTACATCTTGCTCAAGGGCGGGGCGGGCAGCGGAAAATCCTATGACACCGCGCAGTTTCTCATCAAACGGCTCCTTTCCGAGCCGGGGCGGAATCTGCTCTGCGTGCGCAAGATCTTCGAATCCAACCGCCTCTCGACGATGGCGGAACTCGCGGGCGTCCTTGCGCGCACAGGCCTTTCGCGGTATTTCACCGTGACCAAAAGCCCGATGGAGATCTGCTGCGCGAACGGAAACCGCATCGAATTCGCGGGCTGCTGCGACGACGCGCAGCGGGACAAGCTCAAATCCATACAGATGCCCTTCGGGCCGCTTTCCGACGTCTGGATCGAGGAGGCGACCGAGCTGACGCCCGCGGACTTTCACATCATCGACGACCGCCTGCGCGGCGAGCTGCCGGAAGGGCTTTTCTATCAGATCCGCATGACCTTCAATCCGGTGTCTTCCTCGCACTGGCTCAAATCCATGTTCTTCGACGAGCCGGACGAAAACGTGCTGACAAGCCACTCGACGTACTTAGACAACGAGTGGTGCGACGGGCAGTACCGCGAGCGCATGGAGCGGCGCAAAAAGTTCGACCCCGAGGGGTACCGCATTTACGCGCTCGGGGAATGGGGCGAGTCGGGCGGATTGATCTTGCCGAACATCGCGATCGGGGCATTCGAAACCGACGCGCAATATTTCGACCGCGTCGCGGCGGGGCAGGATTTCGGGTTCAACAACCCGAACGCGATCCTGGAACTCGGCATCAGAGACGGCGAAGTCTATATCCGGCGGGAGCTTTATTTACGCGAAAAAGACACGTCGGAGCTCATCGCGGCGGCCGGCGCGGCGGAGTTCGACCGAAAAACCGTGATGACCTGTGACTGCGCGGAGCCCGACCGCATCGCGATGTGGCAGAAGGCCGGATACCGCGCGCTGCCGTGCTACAAGGCCTCAGGGAGCGTTTGCGCGGAGATCGACTGGCTCAAACAGCGGCGCATCCATATCCACCCCGACTGCGTGAACGCCATCCGCGAGATTCAAAGCTGGCGTTGGGCGCAGGACGCAAACGGCGCGTATACCGACGAGCCGGCGCCGGTCGACGACCACGCGATGGCGGCGCTGCGGTACGGCACCCAGCCGTGGTCACGGTACGGATGCGAAAAACGAAAACCGTCGGCCGATGCCCCGCGCGACGCGTTTCATTTTTCCGCGCCGGAGCGCAAAAACCCGTTGGGGTACGGGAAGCGGATGAAGCCGATTTGAAAATTACGCAGGGAACGAATGACGAAAGGAAAAACCGTTATGACAACCGAACTGCTCATCGGGCTCGCCGCCCTTGCGCTCGCGCTGTTCGCTTCACTCAGGCCGTTTTTCGGCGCGAAAAAACCGGCGGACAAGCCGGAACCGGAACCCGGGCCGCGGGCAAAACAGGGTTCAAAAGCGGAGGACGCAAGGGAAAAGGCCCTGAAGTCCATCGAAAATTACAGAAAAAGCGGGACTTAGCCCGTTTTTACGGAGAGAAAGGAAGATAAACATATGATGACCGATCTGAATTTGTCCGCATACGTCTGGTGCCCGTTTTTCGGGCATCTCAACCCCTATTCCGTCGTCTGCGAGTTTGAGGGGCGGCGGGAAGGAATCGCACTGCGCTTCGGGTCGCAGGGGCAGAAAGTCCGGATGATGAAGCGCCGCTGCTTTTC
>DAOPZJ010000078.1:0-1496 GCA_035353335.1 Oscillospiraceae bacterium
GCGAGGGAGGTACGACCGCGGCAATCCAGTCCCCATCGCATGGATTGTCCCCATCACTTTGTTTTCGCGCAGATCTCCTCCGTCATTACATGAGGATATACGCGGGATTTTATCCCGCGCCGGGACGAATGCAATCAAATTGCACGGCAATTCAAATTGCACGGCAATTCCGGAGACGCAGCGCGCGTGTACGAAGAAGACCGGATTGCCGCAGCATTTGATTGCCGCGCTTCGCTCGCAATGACGGGAACCGGATCGTTCCGACGTATTGAAGCCCCTCGCAATGAAGAACGGAAAGGAGCCCTCATGCAAAAGAAATGCGGTTATGTATACATCCTTTTTAACAAAAGGAACGGCACTTTATATACAGGCGTAACGTCCGATTTGATAAAACGGGTTTACGAGCATAAAAGTAAAATGGTGGACGGCTTCACAAAAAAATACGGTGTTGATAAACTGGGCTATTATGAGATCTTTGGTCAGATTATTGACGCGATCGAAAGGGAGAAGCAAATTAAAGCGGGTTCCAGAATGGATAAATTGCGATTGATTGAAAAAGAAAATCCCGGGTGGGTCGATTTATACGATCAAATCCTCGGTCTGAATTAAAACCCGTCTTTGCAGGAAGATATACGCGGGAGGGAGTCTGGATTGCCGCGCTTCGCTCGCAATGACGACGTTGGAATGCCCCCGACGAGTCCCGCTGAAAGCAGCGCGCGCAATGTACCAAAGCCCCTCGCAATAACGGGAGAACGCAGTCCCGTCAGCGAATAGACAATGATAATAAAATGACAAAAGGAGTATCGGGAATATGTACATAAAGTCCTGCCCCGTCTGCGGCGGCGAAGCCGCGCTTTCCGAGTCCGTCGAAGACCGCACCGGCTATTACTGCGAGTGTTACGCATGCGGCAAATCCACCGACGAATTCGCGACGCGCGGCGAGGCGGCGGAGGCATGGAACCGCAGCGAGGCGAAAGATCTGAAAGACACCGAACTCCGGGGCATGTACGCCTTCGTCATGAAGCCGTTCAAAACCTGGCGGAAGGTCTTCATCCGCTTTTTCTTTTTGGTATTCGGCCCGGTCTTTGCCTACACCATGATCTCCTCGCTGAGTCCGGGATCGCCCGGCATCCTGACCGTCGGGATGGCCCTGTTCGCGGCCGTTTGGCTGGCGGCCGCTTTGTTTCTGTTCGCCGGATTTTCCAAAAAGCACTTCGGCGCCGTCCGCCGCCTGCTTAAAAAGGAGCGCGTGAAAAACAATATCGCGGCGGTCCTCGCCTTCTTCGCCGCCCTCGCCGCGCATACCGCCCTTTTCGTTTACGTCGTCATTCCCTTCGCCGAGCGGTGCCGCTACGGGTGATTTGTTAAGATTGATTTGTATCACACCGTAGGGGCGAACTTTGTTCGCCCGCCGTACCATGTAGGGGCGATATCGGGCGCGGCCCGCCGTACCCCACTGTAGGGGCGATTATCAATCGCCCGCAGACACCGCCATA
>DAOPZJ010000078.1:1596-8624 GCA_035353335.1 Oscillospiraceae bacterium
GCCCGCCGTACCCCACTGTAGGGGCGATTATCAATCGCCCGCAGACACCGCCATAACCAACCCATCAAAAACGGAGGAATCACTATGCGAGTGATAAAACGCATCCTTTTGGGACTTCTGGTCTTCCTGTTGCTGGCCTCCGCCGGTTTCGTCGTTTACAAAATCGACGGCACGCGTACATTCTCCGAAATTGTAGAAAGCGGCGATCTCTCAAATCTCCGCTTGACGATTTATTATATGAGCTCTGGTTATTTAACAGTTCAGCCCTTAAGTATTGAAGGCTTAATAGGATCTTGCGATTATAAAATCGTAGTCAAAAGCAGCGACTTAGAAGCGTACAATGATTACCTAATCAGATTAAGCAAAGAACCGTTATTACCGTTTGAAAAAGAGGGCCGTATAGATGCCCGCGTTTATTATGTGTTTGAAACGAAGCTGGGTCATAAGTTATATGATGTCGCATGGCCGGTTCTTGTCGGCGGCATTTACGTAAACGGGATGAATGTAAAAAAATCCGATATTTTCTATGATGTCATTCTGCCGTTTCTGCCCCAAGATGCCGCCGATGATGTAAAATACCAAAGAGACAGCATGAAATAAGAACGTGGCTCAACCCTTTCCTGATCACATTAAAAAACCTCATTCCCCGCCCAAAATGCTCAGATAACCATCCAGCCGCTCGTTTACATATTCGGCAATCAGGCGCTGCATCGCCTTGGGATCACCGCGGCGAAACCACGCATCAAAGGCATCGTAGTATTTTTTGCGGTCAAGAAATTTTACATCGATAGTTGGGTAATCATTCCGCATCAGCTCTAAATTCATCACCAGCCGTCCGGTACGGCCGTTTCCGTCGATGAACGGATGGATGCCCTCAAATTCCAAATGGAACAGGGCGATTCGTGCGACAGGATGCATGGTCTTTTTGCGCTCTGCGTCGGCCCGCATCAGCTCATTCATTTTCGGTTCTATCAGATAGGGCTGCACAGGTTCACAGAACGCGCCCATGATGCGCACCGGGATGCTGCGGTAGACCCCTCTGTCGTCGGGTCTGTCCATCAATACCAGCGCATGAATCTGCTTGATGACCGATTCCGAAAGGGGAATCTTCTTTTGGGCGATATGCGAAATAAACAAAAACGCGTCCTTGTGTCCGATGGCTTCCAGGTGGTCTTTCAGCGGTTTCCGGTCAATGGTGATGCCCTCCAGAACCATCGCCGTCTCCTGCAGGGTCAAGGTATTGCCCTCGATGGCGTTGGAGTTGTAGGTGAACTCCACCATGAATTCCCCGCGCAGTCTTTCAACTTCACCCTCGGTCAGGGGTCGCAGTTTTTTTAACTTCTCCGTCTTGCGGTCAATGGTTTCGAGCAGTTCAAAAAACGTCGCTTTGGCGCGGACTGCCCTGCCGTCGGACGGCTTTTCGGCGTCGACGGGGATCATATAGAGATTGCCCCTGCGGATTACTCCGTCCACCCTACCCTCTTCGCAAAGAGCTCTCACGCGCCGGCTTGTAATCCCCCAGCGCTTTGCCGTCTCCGATACTTTCAGATATTCCGTCATAATTTAATTTGCCCTCCCGACCGCGGCAATCACCGCTAATCGGAAGTATACCCCAATTTCGGAATAATTACAACCTGTTTTCGTTGTTGACCGTTTACCGGCTCGTCATCAATCAAATCATCAATTACGTCATCAGCATCCTCCAGATCAAAATGGAGGCCGATATCCGAAAACGGCTGTTTTGGAAACTGCAGTCGATGCCGGTCGGCTATTTCCACGGCAACCACAGCGGCGATTTCGTCGCCAAGATGAACCTCGACGTCACGTCGGTCAGCAAGGCCGCCGATACCCTCTGGCAGGGCTGCTACACCGTCATCAACGTCGTCTTCATCGTCCCGTATTTCATGAAACTCGATTGGCGGCTGTCGCTGGTGGTCATCATACTCGGCATCCTGTTCTCGGTCTTCATAAACCTGGTCGTCAAACCCATGCGCAAGCGCAGCAAAGAAATTTTGAAATCGATGTCCGAGATGTCGATGACGACGACCGAGAGCGTGACCGGCTTTAACGTGACCAAGATGTTCTCGCTTCAGGATAAGTTTTCGCGCGACTTCTCCGACAGCGTCGACAGCATCTACGAAAACCAGAAAAAATACGGCAACCTCTCCGCGTGGATCGGCTTTTCCAATATGGTCGTCAACTACTGCGGCAATTCGGCGGTCGCCATCTTCGGCATGATCTTCGCCTTCAACGGGACCCTCGACGTCTCAATCCTCGCGGGCATGATGACGGTCTATTTCAACATCATTTACACCTTCATCGACATCGGAAGCGTCCCGACCGATATGCAAAAATACTTCGCGAGCTCCGACCGCCTCTATCACATCTTCAATACCCCGTCCGAGCCGGATCGCTGCACCGTCACCGGAAATGACCCCGACGCGGGCGTGCTCTTAAAAGATGTGGAATTCGAGTATAACGACGGTATGCCGGTGCTCAAAGGCGTCAGTATCTACGCCAAAAAAGGCGAGATGATCGCGCTCGTCGGAGACAGCGGCAGCGGCAAGACGACGTTGGTCAAACTGCTCGCGGGGCTCTATACCGCCAACAAAGGCGAGATCGTCGTCAACGGCAAAGGCCTGTCGGACTACACCCTGACGGGACTGCGCAAGACCGTCGCCTATGTGCCTCAGGACGCCTATGTTTTCAACGGCAGCATCAAAGAAAACATCTCCTACGGCAAAGACGGCCCCGCCGACGATGAGATCATCCTCGCCGCCAAGGAGGCCAACGCCGATGCGTTCGTCACCGAAAAGCCGGACGGCTACGAGACGCAGGTCGGCGAGCGCGGCATCCAGCTCTCGGGCGGCGAGCGTCAGCGGGTGGCCATCGCAAGGGCAATTTTGAAAAACGCCCCGCTGCTGCTCCTCGACGAAGCGACTTCGAGCTTGGACAGCGAAACCGAGCTGGCAATTCAGGCGACGCTTGAAAAACTGATGAAGGGCCGCACGAGCGTGGTGGTCGCGCACCGCCTCTCGACCATCGTCAACGCCGACCGCATCTACTTTATGCGCGAAGGCCAAGTCGTCGACTCCGGCACCCACAAGGAGCTGTTAGAGAAGTGCAAGGACTATTCGGATTTATTCTACAAGAATTTCGAGAAAGCGGCTGTTTCGTAATCCCGTTACTCTGTAGGGAACGGTCCTGACCGTTCCGAGCGAACCGCAATCCTCAACAGATTGCGGTTCGCGAAAAGGCACGGTTTGCACAAAACAATGGTAAAAATCCGAAAACATGTTTACTGTTCGCACGAATTCAACCCAAACATTGCAACTATCCGTGAACGCGGTCTCCGCGGTTCACATCGAATGCGATTCGACGGAAGGGTCAAGACCCTTCCCTACACGATCATCGCTCATTACAAGGGGTTTCCCCTTTTCTCTGTTTTCGTTGTAATGGGATTGAACAGTGATCTTTCACACTGTCCGATACGGAAACAGAATACCTCACACCGCAGGCGGGCAGGGAAAAAATCCCCTGCCCGTTTTGCCATTGATGAAATCCCCTATTCATGTACGCGGTGTAATACAATGTAGGGGCGATACGGGCCACGGCCCGCCTTGTTCGCCCGCCGCGCCTATGTAGGAGCGATACGGATTCGAACCGCAGTCCTTACGAACATACAGTTGACCCTACGCTATTAAACAACGCGGGCGAACGCAGTTCGCCCCTACGAGCTTTCTCGGCCGTAAGTCCAATAAAGTCAACCACGTTTTTAAGACGTTTTTCATGATAGTCTCCACGTTTTTATGAATCCGGTTTTCCGTTTTCTGTTATCGATTGAAAAATTTCCCGTTTTATGTTACAATAGTCAAAGACATATTCATTCATAACCGCACCGAATCGCGATCGGAGGACAATAAGCATGGACTTTTTAAAAGCGCTTGAACACATCCGCACCCCGTTTCTCGACGTCTTTTTCCGATTCTGGACCCTGTTCGGAGAAGAAATGCTGCTGCTCGCCGTCATCGGCGTCTTCTATTGGTGCGTCAACAAAGAGCTGGTCTATAAAGCCGGACTCGCCTATTTCGGCTCGGGTCTCGCGGTCCAGTCACTCAAAATCGCGTTCCGGATCCCGCGCCCGTGGGTGCTGGACACCGCCTTTCAGCCGGTCGAAGGCGCAAAGACGACCGCGACCGGCTATTCGTTTCCGAGCGGGCATTCGCAGGGCTCCGCGGCGGTATTCGGCTCGGCGGGCCTGCACTTCAAAAAACCGTGGGTGAAAATCGCCTGCTTCGTCATCTTCCCGATGGTCACGCTCTCGCGCATGTACCTCGGCGTACATACTCCCCTCGACGTATCCGTCGGCCTGTTATCCGGCTTTGTCTTCGCAGTCATCGCGCAGGTGTTATTCAAGGGCGCATTGACCCCAAAGCAGAATTTCGCCGTCGCGGCCGTCCTCGCGTTCATTTCTGCGGCTGTCGCGGTCTATGCCGGACTCATGTACAAAAGCGGCATCATCGAATATAAATACGTCTCCGACTGCTGCAAAGCGGCGGCGGCCGGACTCGGCTTCGCGGTCTGCTGGTACGTCGAGCGCGTCTGCATCAAATTCGATACACACTGCGACAAGTGGTGGAAGCACGTCGTCAAAGTCGTCCTCGGCATCGCCGGAATCCTGCTCATCAAAGAGGGCTTCAAGCTCGTGTTCGGCGAATCCCTCGCCGTCGACGTCATCCGCTATTTCCTGATGATTCTCTGGGGCATGCTGTTCTTCCCGCTGATCATCAAAAAGACCTTCAACCGCAAGTCGAATTCAGAATTCAGAAATCAGAATTAAGAATTAAGACGCGGCATAACGAACCACCGGACTGCGCCCTACAATAATATTCCCCCGCCGGGTACCTTACTTCTTACCTATTCACTCTTCACTCTTCACTCTTCACTTTGCTCTCTTAGTTCCCCGGTGCGCAAATCCCCACGGCGCGCCGGGTCGTCGCGCCCTACAATATACATTCTCTCTCCCCTTTTACCTCTCGACGGAAAGGAAGGCCAATACATTGCACATCGCAATCTGTGATGATAACCCCGTCCAGGCCGGCAACCTGCAAAAAATCGTGACCGGCTGGATGAAAAAACGCGCCGTCTGCGCCGCCGTCTCGCTGTTTCCGAGCGCGGAGGCGTTTTTATTCGAATACGCCGAAAACAAGACCTTTGATATCCTGCTGCTCGACATCCAACTCAGCGGCATGAACGGCGTGGAACTCGCCCGCCGCGTCCGCGAGTCCGACGCGCACCCCCAAATCGTCTTCATCACCGCCTATTCGGACTTCGCCGCCGACGGCTACGAGGTCGACGCATTGCACTATCTCGTCAAGCCCATTGAGCCGGAAAAACTCTGCGGGGTACTCGACAAGGCCGCGAAAAACCTCTCCAAAGCCGAGCCCGCCGTGATGCTCGAAACCGAGGAGGGCATCGTCCGCCTGCTCGAAAAAGACGTCATTTACGCCGAGGCGTTTTCCCACGTCGTCACGATCCACTGCGCCCGCAACGCTTGTGACAATTTAGCCGTCAAAACGCCGATCTCCGAGCTCGAAATGCTGCTCGGCGATTCGTTTGTGCGCTGCCACCGCTCCTATCTCGTCGGCCTGAGGCACATCCGCCAGATCACGCGCTGCGACGTCATTCTCGATGACGGAAGCAAACTCCCGCTTTCGCGCCGCAGCTACGACGCGGTCAACCGAAAGTTCATCAACTTTTATAAGGCAAAATAACGACATGGAATATTACTGGTATTATATCATCATCGGCGTCGGATTCGCGGGCACGGTGCTCGGCATCGTCCTGTGGCAGCGCGCCTACACCAAAAAACTCGTCAACAAATCCATCTCGGACTATCAGAGCGACCTCATCACCAAACACTGTGAAGAGGTCGAGAATATCTATGCCAAAATGCGCGGCTGGCGGCACGATTACCGCAACCACATTCAGGTCATGAAGGTGTATCTCGAGGAGGGCGAGACCGAAAAACTCGGGAAATATCTCGAGGATTTGCAGCTCGACTTAAACAGCGTCGATACGGTCGTCAAAACCGGCAACACGATGATCGACGCGATTTTGAACAGCAAACTGTCGCTCGCTTATAAGCGCGACATCGACGTCAGCGTCAAAGCGGTCGTGCCGAAAAACCTCGGCATCCCGGACATCGACCTCTGCGTCATCATCGGAAACCTGCTCGACAACGCGATGGAGGCCTGCGTCAAAACTCGTCAGGACTCCCGCCCCTGGATGCGCATCTTCATCGGCATTTTAAAAGGGCAGCTCTATATCTCGGTCAGCAATTCGATGTCGGGCGAGCTCAAAAAGACCCGCAAATCGGAGCAAAAGACCCCCGCGATGTACGCCTCGACCAAAACCGTTTCCGCACCGAACGCAATTTCGACGGCAAATGCGGCTTTGACCCCGAACCCCGCTTCTTCGGAAAACAGTAAAACTGCCCCCGCCGAACACGGCAAGCCCGCCCCCGCCGAACACGGTTACGGCCTGATCCGCATCGACGACATCGCCGCCCGCCACAACGGCTACGTCAACCGCCAGCACGAACCCGGCACCCCCGGCGAGCCCGGCGTCTTCGCAACCGAAGTTTTATTGCCGTTGAAAAATAAATCGTAGGGGCGCCACGGGCCACGGGCCACAGGCCGCCATGCGCGTCCGTCGTACCCCGTCCCTGTAGGGAAGGGTCTTGACCCTTCCGAGCAGACCGCAATCCTAACGATTGCGGTTTGCAAAAAGGTTCCGTCTCGCACCAAACCATGATTATAATTCACAAACATGATTACGATTCGTGTTCGCACGAAACAGGATTTGTATCAAACACGGTAATTTCCCGTGAACGCGTTCTGCGCGTTCACTCGGAAGGGTCAAGACCCTTCCCTACAAGATACGGCGGAGCGGACAGCCAAGGCGGGCCGTGCCCGTAACGCCCCTACAATGAAAATTTCCATTCGCGTCGAAATTCCGACCGTTGG
>DAOPZJ010000079.1 GCA_035353335.1 Oscillospiraceae bacterium
ACGAACTGCCGCTTTCGAAATACGGTGCCAACAACCGCACGTTTTATCAGGTTAAGGGATATGTGGCGGTTGAACCGGGCGAAGACCGCTATGTAGTGCTTTTGGAAAAAGTGATCGCATTGCGCGCGGCGGTTTCGGTGCTGATCTTGGCCGTTTTGGTCGTCGGAGTCGCACTGCTGGCAGGCGGTTTACGCAATCCGAACGCTCCGGCGAATACTTCAGCCGCATCGGCTGTCACACCGGAGTTGGAGTCGGGCGCCGTGGATTGGCAGGGCATTAAAGTTTCCGAACCCGACAATGCGCCCGCCGACGGCATTCGCATTCCGGGATACAAGAGTATTACCATTGAGGCGGACAAGACCGAGGTTTCGGTGAACTTGCAAAACCCCGAGCAAAACAACTGTTATTTTGTGATCCGGCTGGTGTTGCTCGACACGGGGGAGACGCTCTATGAGTCCAAGATGATCGAGCCGGGCAAGGGCCTTTACACCATCACGCTCACACGGGCGCTCAAAGCCGGAACCTATCCGGCGAAGCTGCAGTATGAGCCCTATGACAAAACGACCCTGACCCGGCTGAACGGCGCGGACATCAATCTGGAGCTCATCGCCGAATAAAAACCCGTCATCCGCAAAAAAAGAGGTGATTGAAAGGAAACACGCGGCGGCGCCGCCCCCTCCGCTTCGGGCGGCGTTTCTCCGAAACATATCATCCACCGCGCCGGAAAGGAATCCGGCACCGCCGGCAGCGGGATCCGCAGCCGGAAAAACAATCAGAAAAGAGGAAAATGTAATGAAAAAGTTTCTCGCAATCCTGACGGCAGCCCTGATGGTGCTCGTCCTGCTTCCGGCGTCCGTCTTCGCGGCGACCACGGTGAGCAGCGCAGCGGAACTGACGAGTGCGCTTACAACGGGCGGTGAAATTATACTTGGCGCTAATATTTCCGCCGGTGAAAAAGCGAACGGCAACTTTTTTACAGTTGCGTCCGGTAAAACCGTTACGTTGGACTTGAATGGGTTTACAATCAGCGGAACGCGCACGGGTCTCGGCAACACGGCAATCATTGAGAATACCGGAACCTTAACAATCAAGGACAGCAGTCCTGCAGGCACCGGAAAAATTACCATCACCGCGACGCAAAACGACAGTTGGAATTCCTATACTGCCTGTGTCAGCAATATGTGGGGTACGTTTACCCTCGAATCCGGAACCTTGCAAAACCTCGGCGGAACAGATATGGCTTATGCGGTAGACAACCTCAGCAATACTTCTACCACCGTAGTAACCCATTTTGCTATGACCGGAGGAACGCTGCGCAGTGAAAACTATATCGGGCTTCGCTTGTTTGCCAATTCGACAGGGTCCGATGTCTGCACGGCAACCATCAGCGGCGGTACAATATACGGATATAAGCGCGGCATCTGGATCCAGCAGCCTTTTCAAGGCAACGGCGAAGCGGTGCTGACGATTACCGGCGGAACAATCGAAGCGACAACACAATCTGCTATCATGGCGGATTTAGACGGTACCGACGGAGTTGATATCATTATCTCCGGAGGAACCCTGAAGAACCATTCCGACAACTATGCGACCATTTTGTTATCACTGGCTTGGGATAGGCCTGCTGGTGGCGGAAATGTCCAAATCAGCGGCGGACAATTCATAAATTCAGGTTTGGGCGGAAATCTTGAAGATGATACGACGACGGGTACAGTGATTCAGGTCTCGAAAGGACAATTTAACACTACTATTCCCGAAGAATTTATCGCCGCGGGTGCAAATGCGGGTGACATTGTTATCGGTGGAGGTACAGAAGTGACCTCGGGCGTCGATGACACCTACACCATCATCATTCCGGCGAAAGTCGACTTCGGCACGCTCGCCAGAGGCACGGGACTGAAAGAAGAGTCCTTCACCGTCAGCGCTGAAAACGTTGTCATCGGCCCAACCGCCAAAATCGACGTCAAAGTTACCAGTTCTTTCACGATGTTAAACGGAACAACTCCGCTGGCTTATAAGCTTTATAAATCAGGTTCGGTTCAAGTGGCATCCACAGAAACTTTTGCCTCCTTCGCCGCGGGCACGCTCGCCCAAAGCGAGGCGGGCAAGGTGACCGTCGATACCGCGAATATCCTTTATTCGGGCGATTACAGCGGCATCATGACGTTCGCGATCACACTGGGTTAAAGATCTTGAATATTAAAAGGAAAGAGGAAAATGTAATGAAAAAGTTTCTCGCGATTATGACGGCAGCACTGATGGTGCTCGTCCTGCTTCCGGCGTCCGTCTTCGCGGCGACGGTTGTCAATGTGAATGGCTCTTACACCTCAGTTGCTTCCAACACAATTTATCGAGGCAACAACGGTACGGATACTTTAAAAGATCAAGTAACCGTCTCACTAACAGGAGATTTGGTGCTCGATGGCTCGACCTTCGAAAACGGCGCCGAACTTTACGTCAATGCGGCAGGGCATAACGTTACCATAAAAAACTGCACTTTCACGGACACCTCGGGAACATACGAATATGCCTGCAGCATCTATAACGCCGCTGCCGTCGTCCTTGAAAACAACACCGTCAACGGAAGCTGGCGCGGGTTCAACGTGGTTGCCCAAACCGTACCCACCACTTTGAACGCCATCGGTAATAACATCACGCTCACACCGCTTACCGGAACCCTTATTGAGAAGAACGTGGGCATTCAGCTCGGCGGCCCCGGCTGGACAGCCGCAGGCATTACCATCAGCGGCAATACTTTTGCGAAAGCGAACATGGCGATCCGTCTGCATTATGGTTTTGCTTTTGCGTCAGGCCATGCAAATGACGTTATCGTTCTCGGAAAAAATACAGTGAACGAGTGCGCCAGCTTTGTCGGTTATGATATTGGAGATGGTTCTCCGACTGAGCCCGATACCCACAGAGACGAGCTTGGGGCTATCGTTGCAAATATCAATACGATTGCAACTTTGGGAAGCGCGGACACCGAAGTCACCGCCAACGCCGGCATCACCTATACGGTCATCATCCCGGCGAGCGTCGATTTCGGAACCATTTATAAATCCATGCCCGAACAGAGCAAAGCGTTCCCGATCACTGTTCAGGACGCGCTGCTTGAAGAAGGTAAAAAAATCACGGTTGTCAATGCCACCGCCACTATGGCAATGAAGGACAACAACGGCGCGGGCAGCAACTCCCTGGCGTTTGCGCTGAGCCAAAACACATTCGATTTTACGGCTGACGGCACTGCGAACGCAACTGTGAGCTGCACGCCCGCCGATCTGCAAAAAGCAGGTTCCTATAAGGGCACAATGACCTTCTCGGTCTCTTACCTGCCCGCTGCCTGATCGATCTTCCGCCTCACCGGGAGATCGGATCGCGTTTGCCGAAAGCCGGCTTAAGCCCCGTGAGGGCCGTCTGCGGCAGCCGCGGCTTTACGCCGGCTCTCGGCGAACCGAAAGAATACAAAAAAACCCGGAAAACCGGTGAATTGACGGTTTTTCGGCTGAAAGGGGGAATCGGGTGAAAAAGCGTTTGTCGGTCCTGCTCTTTTCACTTGTTTTGCTCTCATCCCTTGCGATTCCCGCCTTCGCGGCGGAAAATGCCGCGCCCGGCACAGTGATTCAGGCAAAGGCGCCGTCTGTCTATGTGATCTCGGCTCCCGTGGGAGCGACGGTCACCGCGCCGCAGAACCAATGCGGGCTGGGCTGCTTTCAGATCTGCGACCTTTTTCTGGAGGAAGGCGAGTGGCTCTCGGCGGCTCTGATCCCGGGCCCGCTGACCCATGACCCGAGCGGACATACGATGCCCTATCAGGTGCAGTGCAGCCTCCCGCCGGTCATCGGCATGAGCAATATCGGAGAGGCCTGTCAGGCAACCGCAATCGTCGACGCAAACGCGCTTGCCGACGCTTATCGCGGAACCTACCGGGCGGTTTTGACGTTCCGCGTCGTCTCCCATCCGGACGGTAAAATCGTCTGGCAGGGCACCTCGGTTCTGACGCTCGAGGTCCCTTACGGGGCCGAATGGGACGAACCCGAATCGACCGCGGCAGAGGCCTCGTCCGCGCCGCAGCCGGTCTCGCCGGGACCTTCTGTCCCGCCGGTGCCCTCGACCCCGTCAAAACCGAAGACGTCTTCCAAAACAACCCCGCCGCCGACGTCTTCTCAGGGTGAGCCCGGAAAGCCGCCCTATATGGGAGCCGCCGTCCGGTACGCGGGGCCGGCCGCGGCAGTGGCGCTGCTGATGACCGCCCTGATCGCGATCACGGCGGGAACGCGCAGAAAAAACAAGAATCGATAACCCATCCGGATAAAGCATAACGGCGCCGCTGCGAAAAACAGCGGCGCTGTCGGCTTTTTATTCATCGCTTTTTTCAGCTTTCACAAGCCGTTCGATTGACTTCCGAACCGGCGCGGCGTATAATCGAAAAAGATTTTTGGGATGAACCGGAAAACATGATTCGGAGGGTCTTATGGGCACGGAATGGTTTGAGAGCGCGAAACTCGGAATTTTCATCCACTGGGGGATCTATGCGGTCGAAGGGACGTCGGAGTCCTGGGCATTCGCCTCCGGCGGGATGAGTTACAACGATTATATGAAGCAAAAAAACGGGTTCACCGCGAAAAACTATGACCCGAAGGCATGGGCGGAACTGTTTCGAAAGGCGGGCGCGAAATATGCCGTTCTGACCTCCAAACACCATGACGGCGTCGCGCTGTTCGACACGAAATACAGCGAACTGAACGTCGTGAAAAGCACGCCCGCGAAAAGAGATCTGATCGGGCCTTACTGCGATGCCATGCGCGAGGCCGGACTGAAAGTCGGTCTTTATTTCACACATACCGACTGGTCGTCGGACGAGCATCTCTCGGTCATCTGCGATATGACGCCTGACGAGGTCCGGGCCGCGAGAGCAAAAGAGTTTTGCTTTACGGAACGGTGGAGAAACGTGCTGGCCCGTCCCGCTGAGGAGATTGACCAATCGCCGGAGCGCAGGCAATCCTGGGACAAATTCATGAAATTTTACTTCAGCCAGCTGAACGAAGTGGTCAATAATTACGGGCCGCTCGATGTGTTCTGGGGCGACGGCATGTTCGAAGTCAAGGGGTATGACTGGAACAAAGATAAAATCAGAGAGCTGATCAAGAAGGCAAACCCGGACACCATCATCTCCCGCCTGCCGGGATTCGACGATATCGCAACGCCCGAAGTGCGCGCCGTGTGCAGCCGCCCGGGCAAAGGCCCGTGGGAATACTGCACGCCGATCAACGGAAGCTGGGGCAACCGCCCAAGCGACACCAATTACAAATCTTATATTCAGGTCATCCGGCTCTTCTGCGACGTGATCGCGCTCGGGGGCAATCTGCTGCTCGACGTCGGCCCGCTCGAGGACGGCTCCATCGACAAGCGGCAGGAAGATGTGCTTCTCAAACTCGGGAAGTTTATCAAGACCAATGAGGAAGCCGTCTATGAGACCCGGCAGGGGCTGGACTGGCGTTTTTATAATCAGGGAAGCGTTTTGAGCCGGGACGGGAAGACCCTGTACTTATTCGTCCACGATATCCCGCGCGACGGCATCATGCTCAAAGGCGTCGACACGCCCTATCGACAGGCGACGGTCCTTTCGACCGGGCAGAAGCTCGAAATCCAGAAGTTTTTCAACGGCAATTACGGCTGTTACTGGCTGCATCTAAAGCCGCATATGGTCGATCCCGAGATGCCGGTCGTCGTGAAATTTGAATTTGAGGAACCGGTGAAGGCGGTCGACAAATGGGGCATTTTATGGGAAAATCAAGTACCGGCTGCGCCGAAATGAAGGTTCTCGCCGTTGGCGAGGAGTGATAACGACACCGTTTAGGGAGGGTTTTTGATGGGCATAGAATGGTTTGAAAGCGCGAAGCTCGGCATCTTCATCCACTGGGGGATCTACGCGGTGCAAGGCACTTCCGAGTCCTGGGAGTTCGCGGCCGGCGGCATGAGCCATACGGACTACATGAAACAGCTGAACGGGTTTACCGCGAAAAACTATGATCCGAAGGCATGGGCGGAGCTGTTTCGTAAAGCGGGCGCGAAATACGCGGTTCTGACCTCCAAACACTGCGACGGCGTCGCCTTGTTTGATACGAAATACAGCGATCTGAACGTCGTGAAAAGCACGCCCGCGAAAAGGGATCTGATCGGGCCTTACTGCGAGGCCATGCGCGAGGCCGGACTGAAGACCGGTTTATATTTCACGCATACCGACTGGTCGGACGACGACATGATGTCCGTGATTTGCGACATGACGCTCGATGAAGTCAAAGCCGCGAGAACGCAAAAGTTTGTTTTTTCAAAGCGATGGAATGAAGTGATGGCGCGCCCCATCGGGGAGATCGACCAATCACCGGAGCGCAAACGGTATTGGGAGAAGTTCTTAACCTTCTATATGAACCAACTGAACGAAGTGGTCAATCGGTTCGCGCCCCTTGACGTGTTCTGGGGCGACGCGATGTACGAAGTAAAAGGGTACGACTGGCACAAGGACAAGATCAGGGAAGTCATCAAGAAGGCAAACCCCGACACCATCATCTCGCGCCTTCCGAGCTTTGACGATATCGCCACGCCGGAGGTCCGTGCCGTGTGCAGCCGCCCGAGCAAAGGGCCGTGGGAATATTGCACCCCGATCAACAGCTGCTGGGGGTACCGGCCGGACAATACGAATTACAAATCGTACATACAAGTGATCCGGATCTTCTGCGACGTAATTTCGATGGGCGGCAATCTGCTGCTCGACGTCGGCCCGCTTGAGGACGGCACCATCGACAAACGGCAGGAAGAGGTTCTGCTGAAACTCGGAAAGTTTATCAAGACCAACGAGGAAGCCATCTATGAGACCCGTCAGGGGCTCGACTGGCGGTTTTACAATCAGGGTAGCGTCCTGAGCCAAGACGGGAAGACCCTGTATCTGTTCGTCCACGACATCCCGCGTGACGGGATCATGCTCAAAGGCGTTGATACACCTTATAAACAAGCGACGGTCCTTTCGACCGGGCAGAAGCTCGAGATCCAACGGTTCTTCAACGGCAATTACGGCTGTTACTGGCTGCATCTGAAGCCGCATATGGTCGACCCCGAAATGCCGGTCGTGGTGAAATTCGAATTTGAGGAACCGGTTAAGGCAGTTGATAAATGGGGCATTCTTTGGGAGAACGAGAAAAAGGCGTAGAGGTTGAGGTGAAGGAGGAGTAGTGAGCTGCAGAAATCACTTATTTTCTTTTGCTGTATTTATTGAAGCGATTAACATATATTTTATTTCATTCGCCAAAGAGAGGGGTTTTTGATAATCATACTCAAGCAAGTTTGTTCGTTCCAACAAGGTGAGCCAATAAATGCTCTCGCCGGTTTCTTTTAAAGCAATGTGAAGTTTGGAAATAAAATCTGCTTTGCTGTTGCCGTAGACTGCTTCATTGATGTTTGCACCGACGCTGGTCGCGCTGCGTAATAGCTGTTTGGCTATCGTGGTGTCTCGGCGTGTCTTTGAAAATGCTTCGTAAAACAATACGATTAGGACAGAAAAATCAAGAGATTTATCTAATAAAGGGTTGTTCAACATGGCCACCTCCAAGGAAAATTATAACATATTTACGAAATCATATCAACATGCATACTTTTTTACATCTCCGTTGAACGATTGATAAATAAGTTTGCGAAGCAAACACCGAAATTTTTTACTCTTCTCTTTTCTCTTTTCACTTCGAAAAGGCGTTGGTTTAGAGAAAAAAGAAGAACGAAAAATGAAAAGAGAAAAATACAGAACGAAAAGGCGCTCCGCATGCGCGAAACGCCTTTTCGTTCTGGCCTGCCCGATGGGATTCGAACCCATGGCCTTTGGAGTCGGAGTCCAACACTCTATCCAGCTGAGCTACGGGCAGACGCAAACGTCATTATAACATAACATTCCCCGGCATGCAACAATATAACGCCGGCATCATGCCGCGCAGCGCAAAAATCGCGTATCCGGCAAACTTTTTTATGGAATGATATTGCCATTTTTTCCGGTCATGATATAATGGGTTTCGAAGGGACACAGAATTCGGAAAAAAACAGATTGAAAGCGATGTTATTCCGTTTATTCGGGTTTCGTAAACGGCTCTCCGGAGGAATGGCCGCGCCCTTTGATGAGCGGGACCGGCGTTTCTCCCTTCGGCCGCAAATTGCTTACATTAAATAATTAAGAAAAAAATATTTTTGAGGTGGAATCATGGATTTTATCAGGGACAAAATCAAAGTGACCTGCGCGCAGCTGAAAAAA
>DAOPZJ010000080.1:0-2572 GCA_035353335.1 Oscillospiraceae bacterium
TTCCCGGTTCCTGCAGATAGGGGTTATACCGTTTGAGCCACTCGAGCGAGATATAGCCCTCGTAGCCGATTTTTTTAAGCTCGGCGACCGCGTCGGTGATCGGCACGTCACCGTAGCCCATCATCTTATAGACGATTGCGCCGTCTGCCATCACCGAGTCCTTGATGTGGGTGTGGCGGATATATTTACCAATGTTTTGCACCGTCTGTTCGGGCGTTTCGCCGAAAAAGCGATAGGGGTGGTGGATATCCCATAGAACTCCGCTGCCGGCATGATTGACTTTTTGCATAAACTTTGCCAGCAGCCTGGAATCGCCGAAGACGCCGTTGGTCTCCATCAGCGGGGATACATTTTTCGCGGCTCCGTATTCACAGAGTTCGCGGTATTGTTTTTCGCACAAGTCGAGATCGGCATGGGTCGGCTCGGCTTTCGGGCTGACCATTACGCGGATATAGCTTGTGCCGAGTTTCGCAGCCAGATCGATATACGCCTTGGCCTCGATCATGGCTTCCTGCGCCAAGTCGGCAACGCCTAAAGCCGCGGTCGAGTCAAGCACGGGGAATTCCATTTTAGCGCCTGTCATACGCTTTTTGGTGTTTTCGATCTCTTCCGGCGCAAAAATTGAGATGTCGGGCGCAAAAATCACATCGCCCATTCCGCGGATCTCAATGCCCTGAATGCCCAAATCTTTTGCGACCGCAAAGATCTCGTCAAACGTCCAGCCGGGGCAGCCGGCGGTGGTGAATGATAGTTTCATATTTTAATCATCCTTTCCAACTCGAAAATCTATTTTCTCGCTTTAGGCGGTTTCAATGCCCGCCGCGTCCTCGAGGTGATAGATCTTAATTGCCATCTCGCGCAGTTTGAACTTCTGGATTTTGCCGCTCGCCGTCATCGGGAATTCCTTGACAAAGGCGACATGCGCAGGGGTCTTGTGGCGCGCCATGCTCTTTGCGACGGCGTTCTTGACATCTTCTTCGGTCAGCGTTTTACCCTCTTTAAGAATGATAAAGGCCATGATCTCTTCGCCGTATTTTTTGCTCGGGATGCCGACGACCTGAACGTCGCTGACTTCGGGCAGGTGATATAAAAAGTCCTCAATCTCTTTGGGGTAGATATTTTCTCCGCCGCGGATGATCATATCCTTCAGACGGCCCGTGATCTTATAATACCCGTCCTCGTCGACGGTCGCGATGTCGCCGGTATGTAACCAGCCGTCCTTGTCGATGGCCTGGCGCGTTGCCTCGGGCATCTTGTAGTAACCCTTCATGATATGATAGCCGCGCGTGCAAAATTCACCGGGTTTGCCCGGACCTAAAGTCGTGCCGGTCTCGGTGTCGACGATCTTGTTCTCACAGCCGGGCAAATCGCGTCCTACTGTTGCAACTTTATGTGCGATCGTGTCGTCCGCCGTAGACATCGTGCAGCCGGGGCTTGCCTCGGTCTGGCCGAAAACGATCGTGATCTCATTCATCCCCATCTTGTCGATGACGTCCTGCATCGTCTTGATCGGACACGGCGACCCGGCCATGATGCCGGTGCGCAGATGTGAAAAGTCGAACTTATCAAAATCGGGATGATCAAGCATTGCGATAAACATCGTCGGAACGCCATGGACGGCGGTGCATTTTTGGTTGTCGAGGGTGCGCATAACCTTCTCAGCATTGAACATATCGACCGGAACCATCGTCGAAGCGTGGGAGATGCAAGCCATCATCGCAAGAACCATGCCGAAGCAGTGGAATAACGGCACACAGATGCAGAGCCGGTCTTTTTCGGTGAACTTCATGTTGTCGCCGATAAAACGGCCGTTATTGAGGATGTTTTTGTGCGTCAGCATCACGCCCTTCGGAAAACCGGTCGTGCCGCTGGTGTACTGCATATTGATGACCTCGTCGGCGTTCAGCTGTTCTGCGAGCGCCGAGAGCATCTCTGGCGGGGTTTCGGATGCCAGCTCATACAAAACGTTAAAATTCAGCATTCCCGCAGGGGTCTTTTCGCCGACATAGAGGATGTTTTTCAGACACGGCAGCATCGGCAGTTTCAGCCGCTCCGGATTTTGATCCTTCAGTGTGGGGCAGAGCTCGTTGATGATTTCGACATAGCTGTTGGATTTCCAGCTGTCGATCATCACAAGTACTTTTGTATCGGACTGGCGCAGCAGATATTCCAACTCAAATACTCTGTAGGCGGTGTTGACCGTGACGAGCACCGCGCCGAGTTTGATGGTCGCATAAAAGGTCAACAGCCATTCGGGGACGTTGGTCGCCCAGATGGCGACATGATCGCCCTTGCCGACGCCGAGCTCGATCAGCCCGCGTGCGATGACGTTGCACTCTTCGTTGAATTCTTTCCAGGTCCTGCGATAGGGTACGTCGTTATAGGCAACGGCTTCGTTATCGGGGTAGTTTAGAGCTAGTTCGTCCAAACACTGTCCGATCGTCTTATTCCAAAGCTCTGTGTTTGCGCTCATAAAAACCCCTCCAAAATATTAATATTTAATATTACAACGTAAAGCGGTTGGTTGTCAAATAAAAATTGCCGATAATTAAGTAGGGAGCGACGACTCGGC
>DAOPZJ010000080.1:2672-5728 GCA_035353335.1 Oscillospiraceae bacterium
GTAGCGGGAACAAGGTCGTCATGCCTTATATTGTTCGATTAATCGTCAGATACGGAAACGAGCCCAAAAACCGACAGCCGACGCCGTATTGATGCAGGTCGGACAGCAGAAAATTGTCGATATTGCAATTGGTCGTGACGCAGGTGTCGGCGATCGAATGGACGCCGCGCACCGTGATGTCGCGCAGCGTACCCGGTACGTCATAGATTCCGGCATATAACATCACCGTCGCCGGATAGGGTTCGTCGCGGCAGGTGTCGCGAATATTTTCAATCGTCAGGTTGTAAATGCAGGTATCGAACATCGACACGCAAGCGATATTGTGGTGCCTGCCGCCCGACGTGATGTCTCGGATTACGATGTCGTGACAATCCATTTCTCGCGTTGTGAGCTTATCATAAATACATTTTGCGGGGGTAAACGGATAGAGGTAATTGCGGAACGGGAACGTAAACCACAGCAGTCCCGACTGCACCGCCACCGTGTCATCGGAAGTGCGCCCTTTGATCCGCTCAACCAAAATATCGTGACAGCCGGACATAAAGTGTACCCCGTCGCCGTTTTTCACCGTTGAAAAAATCGAAAGGTCATGCACGTAAACCTCAATCGAAAAATCGATCGTGATGCACCAGCAGCGGTTCTTGATAAACGTCAGCCCCGCGATCTCGAGG
This sequence comes from Oscillospiraceae bacterium, assembly GCA_035353335.1. Classification (NCBI taxonomy): domain Bacteria; kingdom Bacillati; phylum Bacillota; class Clostridia; order Eubacteriales; family Oscillospiraceae; species Oscillospiraceae bacterium. The sequence continues at coordinate 3,344 of DAOPZJ010000080.1, forward strand.
TTTTTGGCATTGCAGAATAACACCTGATAAGTGCGCCAGCCCCAAAAATCGCCGGTCATGTCCTGTTCTTCGTTTAAAACCGTGTGAAAACCCCTGCGGTTTTTTTCGCAGCCCTCGATCACGGCTTTTCCGCGCCCCAGAATTTTTACGTTTTCCAATTGCGTAATCTCGAGTGCATGTTCATACGGCTTTTCTGGATCGAGTTTGATATTCGCTCCGCGAAAAACGTTGTCATAAGCCTCATCGGCCTGTTTGATCGTGCAGTCGTCGACGATCACGGTCATATCCGAGCCGACTTCAATTGCTTTCGAAATTATAAACTCTCGCCCGCGAAAAATCACCGTGCTGCCTTTTTGCTGTTTTGCTTCGTTTAAACAAGAGGCAATCTGCTCATCGTCGCTTTTCCCCGGAAATGTATCCACATAAAACGTGTTATCCATATTCTCATTCCTCCGCTCCGTACTAAAATTGATTATAGCACAGTTCTTGCCAAAAAAGAAACCCGCCCCCGGATAAACCGAGGGCGAGTCGCTTTGGTTTCCACCTGCCAATATTAAGCTTGAAATAATCCAAAATACTCTGCAACTTCATCCGCAGTTTGTTCGACGGTTGAATGCTCATCCCACATCATATGTTTTATCCCGTATTGGTTCGTTTTGCGGAAAAATTCGCATTTGCTTTTAACCCGTTGTGCATTTACCTTTTGACTCAACTTTTCTTTTTCATCTTCGGAAATATCACGACAACGAATCTCGCTTTCATACCGGTCGAAAAAATTGTCCCATGTTTTGTCGTTGGAGATTTGAACGGCATGTGTTACAAATTGAATGATGCTGTCGATGTCAATATCGTTTTCACAGATGATCTTATCATGCGTTGCCGACAGTTGAATCAAATCCATAATCACCATCGGCGTGAAATCGTGCACGATATCATGCTCCCACTGCATGGCATCATCCGGGTCCAGCGACCAAAAATCCGGGATGTTTTCTTCAAAGCGGCATAATCCCGGCTGAAACCGGGGATCGGCATTCAGAGAATGTTTTTTCCGGTTTTTACAGGTGTGGTAGACAAAAATGCCGTATCTGCGCCCGAGCTCATCCGCCACTGCGATTCCCTCGTTGCTCCCCCAAATAAAATAGACATTTTGCAGCATCCGCTTCATGACATTTTCGGGGATCGACAATCTGGATGCGGCTTTTTCCTCCAGCTTATCCGCCACTTCAAACAGCCGGTTCACCGGTGAGGGGTTGCCGGTATACTCTACATTCACAAGCTGCGTTTCAATTTCCTTTGCCTTGTCATATAACAGTTTTACGTCGGAATCCTTCGTGAAATCGGCCTGTTCAATTTGGCGGATAAATGCAATCACAATCTCTTTTAATTCATGCAGAAGCGCAACTTCCTCATCAATATCATTGACCTTTTTCCCGAGCACTTCCAAAACAACTTCCGAACCGGCTGTGTTAAAAATACGTTGAATGTCCTTGATACTGATGTTGAGTTTACGCAGAATCAAAATCTGCTCCAGTCGTTTTACATTGGCGTCGTCATACATTCTGTACGCATAATCATTGCCTTTTACGCTTTGGATCAACCCCATGTCCTCATAATACTTCAAAGCCCTTGCAGAAATACCATACTTCAATGATACTTCACGAATTTTAATCAGTTCGCCTATTTCGTCCAACTCCCGTCCTGTTGATGATACCATCATAAACCCCGACGCAACGCCGCAGTCAATAGGTTATCTAAAAAAATTCAAAATAATTTTGCGCTCAAACACTGTCGTTTTCAATCAGAGATTACGGAATTAATAATGCCATATTACATCTATTCCTTCTAAATTGCAATCTTCTTAAAAAGGAACCCACCCCCGGGTTAACCGGAGGCGGATTTCTATATAAAACGGTTTGCTGCGCCCTATTGGGGTGGCATTCCGTCTCAGGCAACACTGAGCACCGTACCGATGAAAATCGGCAAGTTGGTCGCGTTGTCGACGATTACATAGACAAACGGGCGGTCGAGCGTGACGGTGTGGTCGAATATCGGCATCGAAGTCAGCTGCATTCCGACTTCAGTGACCGCACCGGCTCTTGTTCCGATTTCGGTGACTTCGATATAGGTCTTGTGAATCACTTCGCCGATTACAAGCTTACCGGCGGGCAGATTCGACATCTTCGAAAAATCAGCGCCGGACGTAAACGCGGTCGGCATCCCGAGCGCCGCAAGCGCGTCGTTCATCTTGATCTTGTATTCATAATTGAATTTAGGCAGCTGTGCCTGCACACTGGCCTCTTTAACGCTTTTCAGCGTAGCGATAAGCCCGTCGCCGGTCAGCGAGTTAACATAGTCGTCGATCGAAACGCCTTCGTTCGGCAGAAG
>DAOPZJ010000080.1:5828-8178 GCA_035353335.1 Oscillospiraceae bacterium
CGCCGGTCAGCGAGTTAACATAGTCGTCGATCGAAACGCCTTCGTTCGGCAGAAGCGCCGCGAAGCTGTATTTTCCGCCCGCATAGTTTTTGACAAACCCGGTGGCTTTGCCGTCGTCAAGATACAAATTTTCGGTCGAACTCATTAATTTTGCATTTTCTTTTGTGCCGTCATAGGCATTAAAAGTGCCGTCAAAAACGTCGCCCGTGTTATACTGCGCCTGCCACTCGGCGTCGAACAGCACCGCGTTCATCAGATACATCACCATATCGGGATCGATCTTGTCGAGGATTTTATCGATCATACCGTCGGTGTTGTTTTTGACCCATTCGTTGATGTCGGCGAGAGTTTTGTCGTCGAACGGGGCTTTAAAAGCAGCCGCGCCGTAGTAATCGGCATTCGTCTGCAAAAACTCCGGCTTGACTTCAAAAGAGCCGTCGTCCTTGATCCAGATGGAATCGGCGATATTGAGTTTTGCTTTTTCATTCGAGGGCAGGTTTTTGACATAGGCATAAAGATACTGATTCAAATCCTCAACCGTCATTCCGCCGCCGAGTACCGTTTCCATCTCGGTCTTGGTCTGGGCGTTTGCACCATTAGCCGTCATCGCCAGCGCCAGCATCACAGAGAGCGGCGAGACCAGCGAATTTTCACCTTTTGTCAGGGTCTTTTTAAACAGTTCCACGGCGAAGTTCGCCGAAGACGAAATAAACGCGTCTTCAGCCGCTTTACCCGTGACCGATTTTGCGCTGACACCCTCCATCAGATCGACAGCCGCGACTTGAATCCCGCAGCCCGCCGAATTGAAAAGTAAAACCGCCGTCATCAACAGGCACAGGATTATGCCCGTAATTGATTTTTTCATAAATGATTTCCTCCTTACGCACATTATATTACCATTGCGTTTCAAAGATAAGACATAAAAATCCTCTTAATTGTTACAATAACTTCTAACGTTTTCCTTTGAAATCAGGGAATATTGTTTTTTGGCACACAGGGTGTTATACTATTTTTGAACAAATACCGTCTGCGAACAAAGGATGAGCAATTAAATGAAGTTCAAAGTTTCAAAAGAGACCGTCGGCGATTATCTGATCTGCACGATAGGCGCGCTGCTTATGGCCGTCGGCATTTACTTTTTCAAGTTCCCGAACAATTTTTCGATTGGCGGCATCAGCGGCCTCTCGATTATTTTAAGCAACTATTTTCATCTTTCCTCCGCGTCAGTAATCACGGCAATCATCAACGCCGTTCTGCTGATATTCGGCTTCATCCTTCTCGGCCGTGACTGCGGCGCCAAAACCGTGCTCGGAACGGTGGTCTTTTCGGTTGCGTTGATAGTACTCGAAGAACTCGTTCCGCTCTCCGCTCCGCTGACCGACCAGCCGTTTTTGGAATTGTTTTTTGCGGTCGGCGTCCCCGCGATGGGCACCGCTATGCTCTTTAACCGAAACGGAAGCACCGGCGGTACCGACATTATCGCGATGGTTTTGCGCAAATATACGAGCATGAACATCGGCGCCGCATTGCTCGTCAGCGACGTCATCATCACGCTCGGCTCGTTTTTGTTCGGCATCAAAGTCGGGCTTTTTGCCATCCTCGGCCTGTTGATGAAATCGCTCGTCGTTGACAGCGTGATTGAGAGCATCAACCAGTGCAAATGTTTTCAGATCATCACCGACGAGCCCGAAGCGATCGCGGAATTCATTAAAACCGTCATCAAACGCAGCGCCACGATCATCGAAGCCAAGGGCGCCTATACCAACCAAAAAAAATATCTGGTCATTGCCGTCATGAAGCGTTATCAGGCGGTGCAGCTCAGGCATTATCTCAAAGAAAATCATCTCGACACTTTTATGATGATTATGAACTCCAGCGAGATCGTCGGAAAGGGCTTTCGAGGGACGACGTAAACGACTGCTTAGTGCAAAGTATATACTTACAAAATTCATCCAAAGGAACGAAACATGCGCGAACAAGACATTACTTACGACCTTTATCTGTTCGGGAACAACTTCGATCAAAATGGTCATTTAAAACCCTCGGTCTGCCCCGACCTGACCCAGCAGGTGGTTGAACGTCATCTTCAAAAGTTTAATATGGGCACAAATGACCTGTTAGGACAAAATCTGGCATGGGTGTTAATCGGCTACACCGCTGTGTTTGACGAACCTATCAAAAGCTGCATCCCGCTGATCGGACGCACCTGGCATTCTCAGAAAAAAGGCCCATACTACCGCCGCGAGACGGCGTTTTATGATCAAAACGGGAAACATTTGATCGGCGTTTCGACCTTCTCGGTGATGCTCGATATGAACACCCGCAGCATTACCCGTCGTTATGACCTGCC
>DAOPZJ010000081.1 GCA_035353335.1 Oscillospiraceae bacterium
CCGACGGCTTTGATCGCATCGGGGATGGCGACGCTGGTGTGGGTGTAGGCGGCGGGATTGATGATCAGGCCGTCATAAATCAGATAGGCGGCTTGAATGCGGTCGACGATTGCACCCTCGTGGTTGGACTGGTAGAAGTCGACCGAGATATCTTTTTCGGCGCAATAATTTTTGACCAATGCTTCAAGGTCGGACAGCGTCTGTTTTCCGTAGATTTCCGGCTCGCGCACGCCGAGCAGGTTCAGATTCGGGCCGTTGATGACCAGCAGTTTCATATGAATGTTCCTTTCGCATTTTTAAAACAGAATCCCACCACCGCTGCGGCGGTTCCCCTCCCTTTAACAAGGGAGGCAAGGGAGTTATAATGACAGATCAGCTTTGATTTGGGCTGCGGTTTGGGCGAGGTCGGCGGTTTTGTAGGTGTAATCGCTCCATGCCTGATAAAGCGGGAGGCGCTCGGCGTAAAGCTGTTTGACGCCGGTTGCCAGCGAAAGCGGGCGGCCTGCGGTATCGAGTTTCGACAGGTCGGTGTCCAAAAAGACGCAGACGCTGTTTTGGCGGATCAGACCGAAATTTTCGGGCGTTTTGACGATGCCTCCGCCCACCGCGATGATCAGGCCGCTCTCTTTGCTGACTTCTCGCAAGGCTTCGGTTTCAAGTTTTCGAAAATACGGTTCGCCGTACTTTACAAAAATCTCGGGAATCTCCATGCCCGCTTTTTCGCGGATGAGGTCATCGGTGTCGGCGACCCTGCGACCGGTCAATTTGGACAGAAGGTTGGCGGCGGTGGTCTTGCCGCAGCCGGGCATGCCGATCAAAACGATATTCAGGGTTTGTCGGCGGATTTCGTCGGTGATGGTCCCGACAAGAGTTTTGGGCAGAGATTTGGCTAAAAACAATTCGCCTGCGCGAACCCCCTGCGCAACCAGCATCGAGAGGCCGTTGCGGGCGGGAATGCCTAAGGACTCGGCCTGTAAAAGCAATGCGGTCTTGGCGGGGTTATAGATCAAATCAAGCACGAGGCGGCAATTTTCAAACAGCGAAAGATCGGCGGGGGAATCGCCGTTGTTCGGGTACATGCCGACCGGCGAGGTGTTGACGATCAGTTCGGCGTCGGGATGACGGGCAAGGGTTTCGGGAGTATTTTCTTTGTGCGTGATCACGGTGAACGGGATTTCACAGTCGGAAAGCACCTTCTGCACTGTCTGAGACGAGCCGCCGTTTCCGAGCACCAGCGCCTTTTTACCCTTGAGAATTTCAGCGTCTTTGCCGAGTTGATAGACAAAGCCGTCGTAATCGGTGTTGTCGCCGTACCAGCCGCCGCCCCGAAGCCGCAGCATGGTATTGACGCTGCCGATGGCCTTGGCGCGTTCCGAAATCTCCTTACAAAGCGGAATGACGGCCTTTTTATAAGGGATCGTCACATTGAATGCCGCTAGGTCGGTGGTCTGTACAAAATCGGCCACATTATCGGGTTCGAGCGGATAGAGTTTATATTCGTAATCGCCGATTCGGCTGTGAATCGCGGGGGAATAGCTGTGGACAAGAGTTTTCCCGATCAGACCGAACCGCATTTAAATCACCTCGGTATAACTGCCCAAATATTTTAGTTTGGCGACCGCGCCCGTCAGGTCGTCGAAGATGCGTAAAAACTCATCGGAATAGACCGAGACGTCGAGGTCAAAATAGAACATAAATTCAAAATCGGTGTTGGCGAGCGGACGGCTTTCCAGCTTGATCAGGTTGATGCCGAGGGCGTTGAAGCGCGCTAAAATGCGGTAAAGAGAGCCCTTGCTGTTCGGCAGGACCATCATCATACTGCTTCGGTTCGCGCCGGGATAAATTTCAAGTTTTTTGGAGATGCAGATAAAACGGGTGTAATTATTGCCCTGATCCTGCACCGATTCGCGCAGGCAGGAAAGCCCGTAAAGTTCGGCGCAGCTGCGGGAAGAGAGCGCCGCGATGTCGCTGCGTCCCGATTCGCGCACGAGTTTGGAGGCCGCCGCCGTATTGGCGCAGGGGGTCACTTTGACATTTTTCAGGTCTTTTAAAAAGTTCTGGCACTGGGCGATGGCCTGTTCCATGGTGACGATTTCGCGGATGTCGGAGAGTCCGGTGCCCTTGTTGACGAGCAGACAGTGGTCGATTTTGATGCGGCTGCTGCGCACGATGTAGCAATTGCGCTCCATCATCAGGTCATAAATGCGGTTGACCGAACCGGCGGTGCTGTTTTCGAGCGGCAGAATTCCGTACTCACAAAGCCCCTGCTCGACCGCGCCGAATACGCCGTCGAAGGTGCTGAAGTACATGATGCTGCCCGATGGGAAAATGCGGTCGGCTGCCAGCTGCGAATAAGCCCCCTCGACCCCCTGACATGCCACGAGGGGTCTCACCGGAAACTGCGCGGGGGTGTCGGCGATGGCCTTTTTGATCTGTTCCTTGATCGGGGATTCGCCCTCGACGATGCGGTTTTGCGCCGAGCGGCTGAGGTCTAAAATCACCGAAAACAGCGCGTCGGTGACCGGTGCCAGGTCAGGTCCGGCTTGTTTTGCCAGATCAGCCAACTTTTGGCGCTCGCGCTCGGAGTCGAGAACGGGCAGGTTGTTTTCGGCCTTATAGCGCCCTATTTCCTTGACGATGTCCATGCGTTTCGCCATCAGACTGACGATTTCGGAGTCGATTTCGTCGAGCGCAGTTCTTTTATCCCTGAGTTCCATTTTTATCACCTCAATGTATATTCATAAGAGCGTCGAAAACGGCCAGTGCGGCGGCAGCTTCGATCACAGGAACGGCGCGCGGGACGATGCAGGGGTCGTGGCGGCCTTTTATTTGCAGTTCTTTTTCGGTATGCGCCGATAAACTGACGGTTTGCTGTGGGATCGCGATGGAGGGGGTCGGTTTGATCGCCGCGCGGAAAACGAGCGGCATGCCCGTGGTGATCCCGCCCAAAATCCCGCCGTGGTTGTTGGTTTTAGTGCGGATCTGTTCGTCATCGATCATGAACGGGTCATTATTTTCACTGCCGCGCAAAGAAGCGCTCTCAAAGCCGTTTCCGAACTCGATGCCCCTGACGGCGGGAATGCCGAACACGATGGAGGAGATGCGGTTTTCCATGCCGTCGAACATCGGGTCCCCGAGGCCTGCGGACAGCCCGACGACGGCGCATTCGATGATGCCGCCGACCGAGTCTCCGGCTTTTTTCGCGTCCAGAATCACCTGCTCCATGGCTTCTCCGGCTTTGGGGTCGTTCACGATCAATGGGGTTTGGATAAGCTTATCAAAATCGGACTTCGAAACGGTCACAGGATCAAACTTTTTGTCGGATATTCCCGCGATGCTCTGAATGTGCGCGCCGATAAAAATCCCGCGTTCGACTAAAATTTGCAAACAAATGCCCCCTGCGGCACAGAGCGGCGCGGTGAGCCGACCGGAAAAATGGCCGCCGCCCGAATTATCCTGAAAACCGCGGAATTTGACCTCGGCGGTATAATCGGCGTGGCCGGGGCGGGGCGCGTCTTTGAATTCGGCATAATCGGCGGGGCGGGTGTTATGATTACGGATCAGAATGCAAATCGGAGCGCCGCAGGTCACGCCGTCGACTAAACCCGACACGAATTCCGGGGTGTCGGCCTCCGAGCGGGAGGTCGAGAGCGCGCTTTGACCGGGCGCGCGGCGGGCCATAAAAGCACAGAGCGCCGCTTGGTCGACGCGAAATCCGGCGGGCAGCCCGTCGATGACCACGCCGACGGTCTCCGAATGCGACTGGCCGAAGATCGAAATGCGGATATTTTGACCCCAGCAGGAACTCATATAAATCAATCCTTTCGTTGGTGTAGGGAACGGTCTTGACCGTTCCTTAACACCGCTAAAGCGGTGTTGTAAAATTTTAATCGTTAATAATTCTTTTCGTCCGCGCGGTGACGCGCGAACTCGGAACGGTCAAGACCGTTCCCTACAGATTCCGTTTAATCTAGAAAAATCGTTGAAAAATTCCGGGTAGGACTTATCGACATTTTGGGCGTTGGTGACGGTGACCGGGTTTTTGCAAATCGTCGAAGCGATGGCTGCCGCCATCACGATGCGGTGGTCTTGATATGCGTCGTAGGTGCCGCCGGTGAGTATGCCGCTTCCGGTGATGGTCATGGTGTTTTCGTCGGCTGCGGCGTTGCCGCCGAGGGCGTTGATCAGGCCGCAGACCGTTGCGACGCGGTCGCTCTCTTTGAGTCGCAGGCGGCTGATGTTTTGAATCACGGTCGTGCCGGTTGCAGCCGCAGCGACGACGGCGAGCGCGGGTACGAGATCGGGAACGTCGGCGGCGTCGATGGTGATGCCGCGCAGATTGCCTTTGCGGACGGTGACGGCGTTTTCGGTTTGGGTGACGGCTGCGCCGAACTGCCGCAGGATGTCACAAACGGCTTTGTCGCCCTGACCAGAATTGAGGTTTAGCCCCGTGACGGTGATTTCGCCGGAACATGCCCCGGCGGCGTTTGCCGCCGATGCACAAAGCCAAAACGCGGAATTCGACCAATCGCCCTCGGGGACGGGGGCGTTAACGGCGTGATAATGCTGATTGCCTTGGACGAAATAACCGGTTGCGGTCGGGGTGACTTTGATTGAAAACGCGGTCAACGCGTCGAGGGTCATTTGAATATAGCCGACCGATTGGGTCTGTCCGGTGACGATGATCTCACTGTCGCCGGATAATAACGGCAGAGCGAACAGCAAACCGCTGATGAACTGGGAGGAGACGTCGCCGGGGATTTCGTATCTGCCGGGGGTGAGGGTTCCCGAGACAATGGGGTTCGCCGTGCCCTTGCCCGTGATCATTATGCCGTGGGTTTCGAGGGTGTTCCAAAGCGCGTCCATCGGGCGCTGCGGCAGTTTTGCCGAGAGCTGAAAAGTCGCAGTTTTGCGGAGCGCGCCGACAAGCGGAACGAGAAAACGGTATAAAGAGCCGCTTTCGCCGCAGTCGAGCGTGACCTTTTTGGCGGATGATTTAATGGGCCGGATTAATAACTCATCATTGATATACTCCACTTTTGCGCCGAGGGCATTGAGACAGCGGACGGTGGCTTCGATGTCCTGCGAGAGCATGGAGCAGGGCAGGCGGATTTCGGTGTCACTTAACGCCGCGCAGATCAACAGTCGGTGCAGATGAGATTTGGAGGGGATGGCCGCGACGGTACCGCTTAAAAGCGCGGGTGTAATCGTCATGTTCATAAGGTACCCTCCAAACCGAGGTGTAAAAATTTGCGCACTTCTGCGATGGGCAATTTCATCAAATCGCACCGGCCGGGTTTGCGGGGAACGACGAGGGTCAGTTGATCGGAAAGCCGCTTTTTATCGGTCAATACGGTATCAAATAATTCGTCCTCGGAAAAAGAAGTCGAGAACGGGAGGTTATAACGGGTGAGAAGGGTTTTTAAAATCACGAGGCAATCGGGGTCGCAGAGGCCTTTTTGGACTGCGGCTTTGGTCATGAGCGTCATGCCGATTGCGACCGCGCTGCCGTGCGGGATCGTAAAATCGCTGCGCTGTTCGACCGCGTGGCCGAAAGTATGGCCGAAGTTTAAAAGCTGGCGCTCTCCGGTGTCGCGCTCGTCGGCGCAGACCACGTCGCGCTTAATTTCGACGCAGCGGGTGATGACGGCCCCGGTGTCGAAAGGATCGGATAAAAGACGATCGAAAACAGAGGCATCGCGGATGAAGCCGTATTTGATGACCTCCGCGCAGCCGTTGGAAAATTCGCTTTGGGGCAGCGTTTGAAGTGTGTCTGTATCGCAGATGACCAGATCGGGCTGATAAAACGCGCCGATAAGGTTTTTGCCGGTTTTGAGGTCAATCGCGGTTTTGCCGCCGACCGAAGAATCGACCGCCGCAAGCAGGGTGGTCGGAAGCTGCACCAACCCGATGCCGCGCATAAACAGGACGGCGGCAAGGCCCGCGAGGTCGCCGACAACCCCGCCGCCGAGGGCAAAAACGGTATCGGCGCGGGTCAGGCGGCACTCGGCCATAAAATTTAATACATTGATTAGGATTTCGGCGTTTTTGCTCTGCTCTCCGGCGGGAATCGCGGTTTCGAAAACCTTGTAACCGGCGGCTTTCAGAGATTTGGTGAGCGTTTCTGAATAAAGTTTATCGACCGTACTGTCGGTGACAATCACGGCGTTGGCGGGGGTGTGCACGCTCGCGGCGAGTTCGCCCGCTTTGGCGAGCAGACCGGAGCCGATTTTGACCTCATAGGTCTTGGAGGGCGGGTTGACAAGCACCGTATTCATTTTCCGTCGACCTCCTCTTTGCGTTTTCTGCCGTCGTCGAGCAGTTTGCGCAGGGCGGCTTTGTCGTTGGCGGTGATCGCATTGCGGTATTCGGTCAGCGATGCGATGATAGTGTCGAGTTCATGCACAAGGTTATCGCCGTTTTCGAGGAAAAGCTCCGCCCACATGTCGGGGTTGAGCCAAGCGACGCGGGTCAAATCCTGATATGAGCCCGCTGAAAAGCCCCGGTGTTCGAGCGCGGTCGGGCTTTTGATATAGGCGTTCGAGACCACGTGCGCCAGCTGTGAGGTGAACGCGATGATGCGGTCGTGTTTTTCGGCGGTGATCACGGAGACCGAGCCGAAACCCGCGGGCAGAATGAGCTGTTTGATGCGCTCGAGTAAATTGATGTCGTCGAACACGCGGGGTACGACGACAAAACAGGCGTTTTTAAAAAGGTCGGCGCGGCTGCTTTTAAAACCCCACTGGTGGGTGCCCGCCATCGGGTGGCCGCCCGCATATTCAAAACCGTACTGCTTTGCCAGTTCGAATCCGGCGGCGCAGATATTGCGCTTGGTGCCGCAGCAGTCGATGACAAGCGCGGTTTTGGGGATGTGCATGGCATTTTCACGCAGCCAGTTTGCGGCGCTTTCGGGGGAGATGGCGATTAAAATGCCGTCGCAGATATTCATCGTCTCGGGCGTTAAAAAGCCGTCGATTGCGCCGGAGATGCGGGCGAATTCCTGCGTCGAGAGGCCGGCGTCCGTGCCCAAAACCATGATATTGGCGGCTTTGTATGCCTTTGCAAGCGAACCGCCGATCAGGCCGAGGCCTACGATTCCGATTGTCGTGACCGCAGTCATATGAGCGCCTCCCTGACTTTTTGAATTTTAGCGGCCATACGTTCAAACTGTTCGGGGGTGACCGACTGCGCGCCGTCGCTGAGGGCGTGTTCGGGGTCGTTGTGGACTTCGATCATCAAGCCGTCTGCGCCCGCCGCCGTCGCCGCCATCGCCATGGGTTCGACGAAACGGGAGATTCCGATGGCGTGGCTCGGGTCGACCACGACCGGCAGATGGGTCATCTCGTGCAGCACCGCGACCGCAGAAAGATCCAGCGTGTTGCGGGTGTAGGTCTCAAAGGTGCGGATGCCGCGTTCGCATAAAATCACATTTTCGTTGCCGCCCGCCATGATATATTCGGCGCTCATCAGCAGTTCTTTGAGGGTGTTGGCGAGGCCGCGTTTGAGCAAAATCGGCTTTTGGGTCTGCCCGAGGGCTTTTAACAAATCGAAGTTTTGCATGTTGCGCGCGCCGACTTGGATCAAATCCACCTGCTCGAACAGCGCGAGGTCGTTGATGTTCATGATCTCGGAGACGATGGGCAGGCCGGTCTCTTTCTTGGCTTCAAGCAGCAGTTCCAGCCCCTCGGCGTGCAGCCCCTGAAAATCATACGGTGAGGTGCGGGGCTTGAACGCGCCGCCGCGCAGCATCGACGCGCCCGACTTTTTCACGCTTCCTGCGATTTCGAGAATCTGATCCGGTGTCTCGACCGAACAGGGGCCGGCGATGATTTGAAAATTACCGCCGCCGATTTTGACACCGGAGACGTCGACCACGGAGGGTTCCACATGGAACTTTCGATTGGCCTTTTTATACGGCTCGGTGATGCGCTTGACGCTTTCGATGATCGAAAGCCCCTCGAGCAGGTTGATGTCGACCTTGCTGGTGTCGCCGATCAGACCGATGATGGTGTGATATTCGCCCTCGGAGACATAGGTCGAAAGGCCCATGCCCT
>DAOPZJ010000082.1 GCA_035353335.1 Oscillospiraceae bacterium
AACGCGCCGGTCAGGATTTTACGGGGCCAGTTGTTTTTAATCAATTTTGCAAAGCCGAGAATCGAATCGGTGACGGTTTTATGCTGGCATTCGTAATAGTCGGAGACAAGGCGTTCTTTCTTGGGGTCGCGGAAAATGCCGCAGGAGACCGTATTCCGTTCAATCCCCGGCACTTGAACCGAAGAAAAATCACCGCCGTATTTTTCGGTTAAGAACTTTGCAAACCGTTTTCGCATCGGCTCGGAGATGTCGGGGTCGTGGTGTAAAAACGCCCAATAGTGGTTTTCGCCGTAGACGCCGTTTGCGATCTGAATCGCAAACACGCGGCCGCCCTCGGGGGTCTTTTCAAGTTCACACAAAAATCGCTCAACTTGGCGGCTCATGTAGTCATACCACAGTTCCGAGGCATAACTGCACGAAGCGCGCGGTTTTAAATCGTCCTCGATATACCCGCGGAATTTCGGCAGATAATCGGGCAGGGGAACGGTTTCGGCATCGGCGAATCTCGTCAGGGTCTCGGGATGGGCGTTGATCCACCAAAACGGCGGATTGACGTGCAGCCGCAGCATTACCGCGCAGTCGGAGCGTAAATCCATCGCGCCGCGAATCTGTTTTTTTGCAAATGTGATGTCGAGTTTGTCCCCGGGGAACAGCATATCGTTGAAATTGACGTCAAACTGGAACAACCGGAAACCCATCTCGGCAAAGAGCCCGGTGTTATAGCCCGAGATGCCCTCGAACGAGCGGTTTCCGGTCGGCTTGTCGGTCAGCGCATAAAGCATCGGGGTCACGGGTTCCCCGTTCAGGTGAATGGCGGGTTTGCCTTGATAAAATTTGACTGCCGCATCAATTTTCGTTTTCAATTTTAGATTCCTTTCCGGTTTCAGACGATGCGGAATTTTTAAACGCCTTTTCATCCCCGAACCTTGCCCGATACAGCAGCTTACCTGAAAGCAACATACCCAACATCATCGTCAGCGCCAGCAAATCGATGACGATGACATAACCCGGCCATCCGAAAATGCTTTCGAGTGACGCGATGATGGTGCCGGCAGGTGCTTTATTGATATAAAGAAAATTCGTTTCCAGAACTTTGTTGATAAAAAAGACGGCGATAAGCGCTGCGTTGCCCGCTCCGGCAATCCAGAAAAAAGCCCTCAGAGCCGGCTTCATCTTTTCGACAAACAGCAGATAAAGCGCGCCCATCACGAGCAGCACATGGCTCATGATGAACAATATCGCTCTCGGCAGACCCGGCGCCGGGTGATTGCTTCCGGGAAACAGCGCGACAGCCAGCCCTGCCGGAATTCCGATCAAAAAGCAGAAATGAAACAACGGTTTCAGGGGCTTTATCAGGCAGACGCAAAGTAAAATTAAGTCGATGTGGCACAGATGCAGCGAAAACAGATCATACCACTCGAATACGCCGTTACAGGCGTCCATCACATACCGGCCGCCCCTGCAAAGCACAATCACGACCGCGAACAAAATTCCGAGAATTCTGCGCTGCCGTTTCGTTTTTGCGCGAACACCCAGCAGAATGAAAATTAAGCCGACGGAGACCGATGCCAGCAGCGTCAGCAGATGTACAGGCGAAAAGCCCTTAAAATCCGTAATCATTATGCTATCGGAATACGCTCGAGAGAGGAGGGAAGAACACCTTTGACTATGAGCTTTCCATTCTCAACTGTCATCAATTCGACATTCGCGCCGGATTTTTCACAGGTGCGTTCGATAAAACCATCCAGCGTATCGACAATGAAATACTCGTTCGAATCAATTAAATCATTCGGAATCGTGATACCCATTACGCTGATTTTTTCGACACGAAGGCCTTCAATATGATTGTTGACCACAGAACCGGCGATTTTGCCGTAGAGGTTGACGGAGGCCGGAATCAAACCGAGCATCGGAAGCGCTCGTTTGGCGTCCTCCATCGTATAATCACCGTTCAGTACTTTTTCGAAAACGTAAGCTGTGTCCAGCTTTCCGGAAGCCTCAATGGTGCCGTCTTCGTTAATCAGAATCTGCACGTTCTTAATCGCGTGATAAGAAGAACGATTCTCGTTGGAAAAGGAAGTCAGTTCCTCACTGGTCAGGGCGGTGTCCGTCGAATGCAAACCCGAATAAACATATTTGTAATCTTCTGCTTTTCCGGTTTGCGGCGCTTCATCTTTTTGATATCCGAATTTGCTCATGGCGCTCAAATAACCCGCCTGGGTGGATTTGACGCCGAGATTGACAGGCAGAACCAGTCCCGGAACCAGAAAAGTAACCGCGACAAAGCCCAGCAGCAGCACGATGATCACGATTAAAAACGCAATCAGACCGCCGTGCTTTTTTGGCTTTACGGCTGCGGCAGCGCCGGGCTGCCCCGGATAAACGGGCTGGGGCTGATAGACCGGCTGCTGATAGACCGGCTGCTGATAGACCGGCTGCTGATAGACCGGCGGCGGGGTCGGAGCAGAGGCGGTTTTTACCGTGCCTGCGGTGGTTTGGCCGCATTTCGGGCAGAAAGCGGCGTTGTCCGGAATCTGTTGCCCGCATTTGTTGCAAAACATAAGTATATTGACCCACCTTTCGAAAATTTCGGAACGCTGTTTGAATTGAAAAGCCGGAAATAACACGTAAATTATACCAAACCCATCATGCTTCGTCAATCGGTTTTACGCTGACAGGACCGGAACTTGACAGAGCGGGTCCCCATACTTATAATCGGGAACATACGGGCCGGGAAGAATCGTTGACGAATCGATGAGCGAACCTGGTGAAAGGGTTGGTTATGACCGAAATCAATCAGGCATCTTTACTAAAAGCATTGAGCAAAAAGCTCAACACACCGGTACAAAGCGCCGATTATACCATCGAGACCCTGAACGGCGGCACGCTCGGTGACGTGGCAAAACTGACCGGAAAAGCCCAAACATCAGACGGCAAAAAGCCTTATACTATTGTATTAAAAATTCAGAAGAAGTGGGAGCGCCCGGGTGATCCCGATTCCTGGCGCAGGGAATATGACCTTTATCAGTCAAACTTCGGGGACATCTTCACCGAACCCCTTCGCTGGCCTGAGTGTTACCTCGCTGAGCTGAACGACGACAAAATCGAGCTGTGGATGGAATACATCAGCGGCGATTCGGGCGAAAACCTCGACTTCGAGGCACTCCGACTTGCAGCAGCCGAATGGGGGCGTATTCAAGGCCGGCTTTATGCCCATCCCGAAAAATTGACCGGTATCAAATGCCTGAGCGATCCCGGCCGGCTCTTCAGAAACTTCGAAGAATGGCATACGCGGACTTATTCCTATGAATTCCTGACCTCCGAAAAATGCCGCCTGCCGGGCTTTTTAAAGCAGCTGCTCAAAGATGGAAGCATCAAACTATGCGGCGGTAAATCGTTTGAATACGCTTTGCTGCGCTCCGATTCGTGTGACATCCCCGAACACCTGAAACGCATGCTCACGGAACTTGATGAGAATAAGGGCGAAGTGTTTGCGCGGTTGAAACGTCTGCCGATTGTTTTTTGCCATCGGGACTTTTGGATCGAAAACATCTTTGTCTCAGACGGGCAAATCCGCCTGATTGACTGGGACGGTGCGGGACTCGGCTGTTTGGGCGAGGATATCGCGTCCCTGATCTTCGACGACACAGAGACCGACAACCTGCATGCCTGTTTCCGCGTACTTTTCCCCGCCTATGTCAACGCCGTGTCGGAATATATGGAAGTCCCGCCGGACTTTTATCGAACGGTCACCGATTTGATTTTGATCACGTTCGGCTATCGCACGGCGCAAAAACATATGTTCACGCAAGACCCCGAAACGAAAAAAGATCAGATCAAACGGCTTCAGGCCGTCCATGATTGGAGATCTTGATCGCTCATTAAACTCTGTATCGGGTTAAAAGAGGTTACCCCTTTTCAAGAATCGATATAGAGGACCGTCCTTGAATTCCGTATAATAACAATATTTGTTTGGAAAGGCGGCAATTCGGATAAACATGTATCAGTTAGAAATACTCGAAATTTCAAATCAATTGATCAATAAAACTCAACTGGCGCAGCATGGCATTCATAAAGGACTCGAGGGCGGAACGGCGTTTCTTTATAACGGGGAATTTCACATGTTCACCACCGAAGAGCTGATCACCTGGGACTTGACCCGAAACGGCCACTGGAAAAGTGCCGACGGCCTTTCTTGGGAGCGTGTTGGCACAGTGAATGACTCGGTCGACCTTCCCCGTGACCCCCGCCACGCGGTCTGGTCGCCCATGCCCTTTTTCAATGAAGAAGAAAACCGCTGGAACCTCTTTTATGTGGGGTATGAGGACGGCTTAGGGCATAACTGCGAATTCAACGGGCGGGTGCTGCGCGCGTATTCGTCGGTCTCGGGTCGGGATGGGCTGAGCGGCCCTTATATCGACACCGAGGGCACGGTGCTCTCCTACACCGACCCGGTTAAAGACCCCTGGGAGGGCGGACAGGGCTCGGATTCCTTCTACCTCTATCCGGTCAAAGACGGCTGGATGGCCTTTTACGGCAGCTACGGAACGCCGTATCAGTGGTGCGTAGGGCTTGCCTCGGCAGAGAAAATGGCAGGCCCGTGGAAGCGGGACGGCGAAAAAGAACCGACCTTTGATTACATCGAAAACCCCATTGTGGTGACATTGGATAACGGCGATTACTTCTGCGTTTTCGACGACCTCTCGCACGGAATTGACGACTGCTCCAGCATCGGATATGCCTATTCCAAAGACGGGGTAAATTGGGGAAAAGGGTACGCCTTTTTTCAAAAGCCCGATTGGGTTCGCTGCATCCGCACCCCTCAGAGCTTTATTCACGCCGGAAACAACGAATACTATGTCTATTTCACCGCGATGAGCGTTGACAGCCCGGATACCGTCGGTCGGATGAAAGTGAAGCTGACTAAGTCTTGAAACGTTATAATGTAGGGAGACGGTAATCGAACACGGTTCGACGACCTTTCCGAATCGAACATTGTTCGATGAACTTCCGAAACGGGCGGCAACCACCGCTCCCGGTCAAATACGGCTATGATTCCCCCGTGGCTTTTTCCCGCGCGTTTGAGCAAAGATGTTATGCATTCACCCCCGCCGGTGGCGGGGGTGAATATTTTTATCATGTAGGGTGGAGTGCTTACACCTTGCCGTGCCTTTGTGGGCGCAAGGCATCACGGACTTCGAGTCCGCACGGGCTACGGCCCGCCTGACGCGCCGAATGGGCTTACGTGTTGCGTTTATTCGTAGGGAGCGACGACTCGGCGCTCTGCGATAACGTATAAGCGAACTGTATTCATCACCGTGTCCCATGTAGGGCCCGGCATTACGAATGGCGGTTCGCCTGATGCGCCGCGTTGATTATCCCCATCGCATGGATTATCCTTAACGCGTGGATTTACGCGCCGTGCGAGCCAATTAACCCCAGCAGGCTGAGTCGTCCCACCCTACATAAAACTTGACTTTTAAATATCCCCTTGACATCTCTCTTCCCCTGTGTTATACTCACTCACGCAGTAAATCAGTAAATTACTGCACGATAAAGGAGAGATCAAGTTATGTCCGAAAAAAATATCATGAAAATCCCCACGACTTTAAAGCACAAACCGGTCGTGGTGTGTGAAAATTACGAGGCCGTCGACGGCAGGGACCAATACGACTCCTGCGCCAAGGGGCTTTCGCTGGGGCTTGCCCAGTGGAACGACCGCGGCAAGGTCGACGTTTCGGCCAAGGTGTGGCGCTATACCGGCGGCAAGTGGTCGCGTCAATCCGAGGAACTGCCGATGCATCGGGTGCTCGATCTTGCGCTGCTCGTCTGCCGCGCCAAGCAGTATTTTATGGACGCCTACCGCTATCCGAAACTCTACGACGAAAACAACCCGCGCATCGACCGGATCGGCCTTCAGGGCGATGCGATGACCGTGGAAATCTGCAAAGATAACCCAATGCTCGACACCGACATCAAGCTGTTCGCCGACGCGCTCGCACACGACGACGAGATGATCGCCGAGCGCCTGCACACATTGGCAAACCTGTTAAACGACATGGGCTACGGCCACGGGAGAAAGTAACGACGAATCTATTACGACAGGGGGACGCACGAATGATACTGATAAATAATGCGAATGTAATTTCCATGAAAAGCCGCAAGATCGACGAAAATCAATCTTTGCTGATTGAAGACGGCTTGATTCAAGCCATTAAAAATGCGTCCTTCATGCCGGAAACGGACTGTACCGTCATTGACGCGAGCGGACTGTATGTGATGCCGGGTCTTGTCAATATGCACGTCCATCTGGGCGACAATCCGGACGATTTGCCGCTGTATCTTGCAAACGGCGTGACCACCATACGGAATATGTGGGGGCACGAGGGCTTTAAACCCGGTCAGTATCTGTTCGGCACAAGGGTGTTTCATCATCTCAGGTTAAAAAGGCAAATCGAAGAGGGAAGCGTCATCGGGCCGGATATTTATACCCCGGGTGCCATGCTGGACGGAGACCCGCCGTTTTTTCCGAAATTCATGAACGTCAAAGCGGTAAAAAACACCGATCAAATCCGCAGAATCATCTTGACGCAGGCGGAAAAGGGATACGATTTTATCAAAATCTATTCCAAGTTGTCTCTTGAAAATTTTGATGACATTATGCGCATTGCGAAAGAATACAAGATGCCTGTTGCGGGGCATGTGCCGGACGCGGTGGGGCTGAAACATGCGCTGGAATCCCGAATGCGCTCCGTCGAGCACCTGTTCGGGTTTGTCAATCCGTATTCCCCCGAAAAAAACCTGAACGATGAACAAATCCGGGAAATGGCGGAACTGGCTGCTTCAAAACATGTTTGGAACTGTCCGACGCTGGTCGCAAGCGAGCGGCTGGCGAATGTGGAAAAACAAGCGGACTTCGAAAAAGAAGAAGCGTTGGCCTATGTACCGGAAAGGAATAAAAGAGCGATGCGTTTCTTGATTTCCGAGGCAAAAAAGGTATTTGAAAAAGCCGGTCTGACCGACCAGCAGGCGTATATGGAGAAACTGTTTTTCATCGTCCGGCAATTACAATCGGCGGGCGCGCAGATGCTGCTCGGCACCGATAAATCGGTTCCTTATGTGGTCGCCGGTTTTTCCGAGCACATGGAAATGGAGCTGTTAGCGCATGCCGGGCTCTCGAATTATGAAATTTTACGAGCCGCAACGGTCAACGCCGCTGAATGTCTGGGAAAAGAATCACAAATCGGTACCGTCGAAACGGGTAAAAAAGCAAATCTCATTATTACTTGTGAAAACCCGCTTGAGAACCTAAAGACCCTATCCGGCCACTGCGGGGTTATTAAATCAGGCGTCTATTATTCACGCGAAACTTGTAATCAAATGCTCGAGGATATCAAAAAGCGTGCTTCCGTTAAATAAAACAAGAGGCAGACGATTTCGTCTGCCCCTTGTTTTGATATTCATACAAATGTTTAAATATATGTTGACAATTGTTTAAAAATATTGTATAATGCACCCGAGGTGAAAGAAATGGATGTAAAACTTGATATGCTAATTGCTTATGAAAAATTTCTACAAGCACCAATTGATGTACTTGATATTGTTGATAAATATGGACAAGCAATTATATTAAAGAATAACGCACCTTTTTACATTATTATAAAACCGCAAGTCGCAACTGCGAATAATTCTGCTAGTGACGATTTAATTAGAAGAACACCTATGCTTACACTGCAAGAAGCAATGAAAACCGTATTATTGGACGCGAAAGACCATCAAATGCATGCTGCTGAACTTGCTGATAAGATTTATGATCGTGGTTTGTATGTACAAAAGAACGGAGAAAAAGCAAAATATAACCAGATGCGTGCGCGTTGCGGCCATTATCCGGAAATGTTTGAAGCATTAAAAGGAAACGTTATTCGTTTGAGAACTAAGG
>DAOPZJ010000083.1 GCA_035353335.1 Oscillospiraceae bacterium
TAGGTATTGAAAACAATGATTTCAGCATTGACAACGGCGTTTGGATTTCGGCGATTTGCGATGAGTATTGGCCGATGTTAGAGGTTCATTTTAACGATCAATTGATTGCGGATAAGGTTGTGATACAGTTTTCGGCATACCCGTACGGGTGAGGTAATTCGATATATAAATCAAGATTTTTCGGCCTTGTGTTCAATTGATAACAAAGCCGATTTTTATTTATTTTGATGATAAGACTAAATTTGTACGTTTATTTGTAATATTATGTAATATATGGTAGAATAAAGGGAACGAACCGAAGCGAAGCAAAGAGACATTTATTGGACATTATACCTGATATGATAGGAATATGATACGGAGGGATCTTTATGGACAATCATCCGGCACACATCAGGAATGAAGAGAACGGGGAGCGCACCGTTCAGACACTGACCCTGCATTCACGAAATGTCGCAAGATACTGCGCAGACCATCTCTCTGCGCTCAGCCTCTGTCATCTCGGGTATTTAACAGGTTTGATACACGATTTCGGCAAGGCAACCAACAAATTCGCCGATTACATAGAACGCGCCGCCGCAGGTGAAAATGTCATGCGTGGAAGTGTCAACCACACTTTTGCGGGTGTCAAATATATATTTTCCCTGTTCCACGGAAAAGGCGATGAAATTTCCGATGCGGTCAGCGAGCTCATCGCTTATGCAGTCGGCGCACATCATGGGTTGTTTGACTGTGTTTCGGCGGAAGGGAAGGATGGCTTTTTACACCGGCTTGAAAAAGACGAAGACGAAATCTCATATGATGAAGCAGTGTCCGAATTTTTAAAAGAATGTTCAACCACCGCCGAAATTGAAACGCTTTTCGAAGAAGCGAAAAATGAGGTAAAAGCGGTCTGGGAAATAATCCGTAAGATCTCTCGTTTAAAAGCCACTTCAGCGACATATTACAAAGGAATGACAGAAAGGATGTTGCTTTCGGCGCTGATTGACGCGGACCGACGAGATACAGCGGAATTTATACTCGGAGAAAAAAGGCCGGAGAACGTTGAAATGAGTCCGATTTGGAATTCTGCTTTGAAACATCTCGAAGGAAAGCTGTCTGAGATTGTATTGACCGGAGACATTGAAATATACGAGGCACGCAAATACATATCAGAATCGTGTAAAAACTTTCCGGCGAAAAACGGGGTTTACCGGCTGACCGTACCCACAGGTTCCGGAAAAACCCTGTCGGCGCTGAGGTTTGCGTTGACCCGAGCGGCGGGTGATAAACACTTGAAACGGATTATCTATGCGGCACCGCTGTTGAGTATTCTGGAACAGAATGCCTCTGTAATCAGAGAGTACATCGGAAACGATGAGATTGTTTTGGAACATCATTCCGATATCATAGATGAGACAAAAATGGAAAGTAAATCTCAAGACGAAAAAGATCAATATAAACAGCGGCAATATGATCTGTTATGTGAGGACTGGCACGCGCCGGTGATCATCACAACCTTCGTTCAGTTATTGAACACCCTGTTCGAGGGCAGGACAAGCTGTATCAGGAGAATGAACTCACTGTGCGAAAGTGTGATTATCATCGATGAAATTCAATCGTTGCCGCTGAAGCTGATTTCGATGATGAACGAGGCATTCAATTTTTTGACCGGTGTCTGCGGTGCAATCGTGGTACTCTGTTCGGCGACGCAGCCGTGTTTCGCCGAAACCGCGCATCCGCTGCAGCTGGCTGAGCAGCCTGATATCGTGCCGTTCGATGAAAAACTGTGGCGTGTGTTCGAGCGCACGCGTATCGTTGACAAGTGCAAATCCGACGGGTACGCGACCGAAGAAATGGCCGCATTCGTTATAGACGCGATGGTTGGATGCGACAGTTTACTGTTCATCTGCAATACCAAAAACGCAGCATACGATTTGTTTAAATTGCTTGAAATCAAAAACAAAAATACGGAAGAACCGTTTTTGCTTTTTCATCTCTCAGCAGCAATGTGCCCGCAGCACCGCATTGACACACTTAAGGCAATCAAGAGTAACCTGTGTAAAAGACACGTTGTCTGCATTTCGACGCAGCTGGTGGAGGCCGGAGTCGATATCTCATTTCAATGTGTAGTCAGGGTGATGGCGGGGTTGGATAATATCGCACAGGCGGCAGGCCGGTGCAACCGGAGCGGGGAATATCCCGAGGCCTGCAATGTCTATGTCGTGAACGCAAAAGACGAACATCTCGGGCCGTTGGCAGAAATCCGGCATGCGCAGGACGCAGCAGACAATTTTCTGTACAGCTTCTCGAAAATACCGGAGCAGTTCGGAAACAGCATCCTCTCGGAGAAATCCGTCAGTTATTACTATCATTGTCTGTATAAAGACCCGAATGTCAAAAAGGTCTTCGATTATCCCGTAAGCCATTTGAACACATCAATTTACGAGATGCTGTCGAAAAATGAGCGTTTTGTCGGGCAGGCGCATGAACCGGTCTGCACTTTTCTCAAACAGGCCTTCAAGACCGCCGGAGAAAATTTCGAGGTCTTCGGTGAAAAGACGACCGATGTGATTGTGCCGTATAACGAACGGGCAAATACGCTGATCGCAGATTTATATTCAAAAAAGGCGGAAACCGATTTGAAATATCTGAAAGAGAAACTCCATGCGGCAAAGCCATACACGGTCTCGCTGTACGATTTTCACAGAAGACAACTGGAGGACGCCGGAGGGATATATGCAGTTGAGGGTAAACCGTTCATTACCGTTCAGCCGGGGTTTTATGACCGGAACACCGGCGTCGGTATCGATATGATACTTTATCAATAGAAAGGAGTTGAGAGGATGCATGAGAACATCGTGACGTTTGAGGTGTACGGTGACTGGGCGCTGTTTTCCGACCCGATTACCCGCGTCGGCGGCGAAAAGTGTTCCTACCAGGTGCCGACCTATGAGGCACTGAAGGGGATTCTGCACTCGGTTTATTGGAAGCCGACCTTGATTTGGGTGATTGATGCGGTTCGGGTCATGAACAAAATCCAAACCGAGACCAAGGGGATCAGGCCGATCAAGTATAACGGCGGAAACGACCTGTCGTATTACACCTATCTCAAGGACTGCCGCTATCAGGTTAAGGCGCATTTCGAATGGAATAAAAACCGCCCGGAACTTGAAGGAGACCGCGATGAAAACAAGCATCACAACGTTGCAAAACGCAAGATCGAAAAAGGGGGAAACCGGGACATATTTTTAGGCAGCCGGGAGTGCCAGGGATATGTCGAGCCGTGCGAGTTCGGCGGCGGAAAGAGTTTTTACGGGGATACGCCGGAACTGTCGTTCGGATTGATGTACCACGGCATCACTTACGCCGACGAGGCCTATTCCGAAAAGACGGAGGGACAAATGACCGTCCGATTTTGGTATCCCGTGATGAAAAACGGTGTGATCGAATTCTTAAAACCACAGGACTGTCCGGTCGTCAGAACTGTCCGGGAGATGGAGATCAAGCCGTTCGGGAAGGAATACGGTAATTTTACACCGCTGTCCGAGACAAAGGAGGCGACCTGAGATGGGCTGGATGCAGAGATGTCTCGAGACCTATGACAACAACGCCCACATGGTCGGGAAAATCGTCGCCGACAAAGAACCGCTTGCGCCGATGTTCTTTATCACACAGAAGGCGCAAATAGAAGTCACATTGACCGAAGACGGGCAATTTTACGGTGCCAGACTGATTTTAAAAGACGAGGAAAGAACTTTAATCCCCGCCACCGAGGATTCGGAGGGCCGAGCTGGAAAAACAATATTTCCCCATCCTTTATGTGATGAATTACGTTATATTGCGCTTGGGAATGAAACCTATCCCGATCACGAGAACTACCGGGATAAATACGAGGCGTATCTGAAGGAGCTGGCTTCCTGGGTTGAATCAAAACAATCGCACTATATTGTGAGGGCGGTGTATAGGTACTGTCTCGGCGGGACGATGATTGCCGATTTGACAGCCGCAGGGATCGTTCAATGCGGCGAAGACGGCAGATTGAAAGAGGGGAAAATCGGCAGCGACAGTTTTGAGCAATGTCTTGCCCGCTGGCGTGTGCTGAAAGCCGGATATACAGGCGGAGAGTCCTGGACGGATAAAACCCTGTTCGACAGTTACCGGGATTTCCGCATCGAACAAGCCGAGCATGAAGAAAAGGCCGTTTGTTATGTCAGCGGTATACCTTTATCCACAGCAAAGAAACACCCAAAAGGAACAGTACGCAATTCATATGGAGCAAAATTACTTTCGTCTAACGACGAGATCAATTTTACTTACCGCGGTCGGTTCGCCACAGCGGAGGAGGCCTATTCGGTCGGTCTCGTGACCACACAGAAAGTTCACGCCGCACTGCGCTGGATGGTCGAAAATCAAGGAACAAATTACGGCGGCAGAACTTTTATATGCTTTAATCCGAAGGGTAAGGAAGTGCCGAAGCCGGAACCGGGCGGCATGAATGACGGAATGGAGGATGACCCGGAGACCGCTCCGCTGACCATGCCGGAGTACCGTGACAGGATGCGGAAAGCACTTGCCGGTTATCGTGCGAACTTAGGGGACAATGAAGACATCGTGTTGATTTCGCTCGATGCGGCCACCACCGGACGGCTGTCGGTCACTTACTACAATGAGCTGAAGTCGTCGGATTTTCTCGATCGGTTGGAGAATTGGCGCGAGACATGCTGCTGGTACCAAACGTGGTTCACCCCCGAAAAAAAGCCGCATTTAAAAATTGCGACGCCGGGGACTGTGCCGCTCGTGAACGGCGCGTTCGGGACCGAACAGGGCGGGATGTTGAAAACCGACGACAAGGTGATGCGGGAACAGGCACAGCGGCTTCTGCACTGCGTGATCGACGCACAGGCGGTGCCGTACGACATCGTACATGCGCTGGTACATCGGGCTTCGATGCCTCAGGCCTTTTCTCGCGGAAACCGGGAGCGAATTCTCTCGGAGACCTGCGCGCTGGTTCGGAAACATGAAAATGACAAACGAAAAGGAGATGTATGGACAATGGAACTCGATTCCCAAAACAGCGACCGCAGCTACCTGTTCGGCCGTCTGCTCGCCATCGCCGAAAAGGCAGAGAGCAGCACTTATACAGATGCTGACGGAGGTCGTGAAACAAACGCCATCCGCCTGTGGTCGGCATATGTACAGCATCCGATGCACGGTTGGGCAATATTGAAAAAGCAACTGATTCCGTACTACGGAAAGCTGAAACCCGGGTCACGATATTTTTATGAAAAACTGATTGAGGAAATCGTCGCCACGATCGAGGAAAACGATGCCGCACAGTTAAATCGCCCGCTGGAGGATGTCTATTTACTGGGGTATTACCTGCAGAGGCGGGAACTTAACCAAAAGAAAAAGGTCGACGGGGAAACCATCGATAATACCGAAGAACAATAAGGAGGAAAAAATTATGTCAATCCAAAACAAAATCGATTTCGTCCTGTTCGTCTCCGCGACGAACGCAAACCCCAATGGCGACCCACTTGACGGCAACCGTCCGCGCATCAACTACGGCGGTTATGGCGAGATGTCGGACGTCTGCATTAAACGCAAAATCCGCAACCGCATGCAGGATCTCGGACATAAGATTTTTGTGCAGTCGGACGACCGGACGGATGACGGGTTCGGCAGCCTGAAAGACCGTGCCGACGGGAACGAGGTGTTCAACGCCGAAATCGGGAAAGGAAAAAAAGCAGATCGGGAGAAATGCGCCGGGATTGCCTGCGAGCAGTGGCTCGATGTTCGTTCTTTCGGTCAGGTATTCGCTTTCAAGGGCGTCGAGGTCTCTTTAGGCATACGCGGACCGGTGACGATCCATCAAGCGGTCAGTATCTCGCCGATCGATATTCAGGATATGCAGATCACTAAGAGCGTCAACAGCGAATCTGGAAAGGATAGCAAGGCCTCCGACACAATGGGTTCCAAGCATTTCGTCAATTTCGGCTTATATCAGATCAAGGGTTCCGTCAATGTCCAACTGGCCGAAAAGACCGGCTTCAGCGATGAGGATGCCAAGGCATTAAAGGAATGCCTGCGCACGTTGTTTATCAATGATGCCTCTTCAGCGAGGCCCGAGGGCTCAATGGAGGTCTGTAAGCTTTACTGGTGGCAGCATAATTGCCGCGACGGGCAATATTCCTCCGCAAAAGTGCATAAGTCGATAAAAGCCGAGCTGAAGGCCGGTATTGATATTCCAAACTCATTCGGCGATTATGTTATTCATACGGAGGAGCTCCCCGGTTTGCAGCCGGAAATCATCGATGGCATATAGCGAGGACGACTTTCTTCTGCTTTCCGGCATCCAGCACTTTGCTTTTTGCCGGAGGCAGTGGGCGCTGATCCATATCGAACAGCAATGGGGCGACAATCTGCGGACCGCCGAAGGGGAACTGCTGCATCAAAACGCCCATGACTGTTACCGCACCGAATCTCGGGGAGATGTCATCATCTCCCGTGGGATGCCGGTGTTTTCGCGTACGCTCGGGGCGAGCGGCGCATGCGATATCGTGGAATTCCGCCGGTGCGAAAACGGAATCGCTCTCCATGGGAGACCGGGGACCTACGAGGTCTATCCCGTGGAGTATAAACGCGGCAGTCCCAAGGACACCGAAATCGACATCCTCCAGCTCGCCGCGCAGGCCATCTGCCTCGAGGAAATGCTCGTCTGCACGATTCCGGCGGGAGCGGTGTTTTACGAGGAGACGAAACATCGTTTGAAGGTCGAATTGACCGACGAACTAAAGAAACAGGCGAGAGCCGGTTTCGAAGAAATGCATTCGTATTTTGAGCGGGGATATGTGCCCTGCCCAAAGCCCTCAAAAAGCTGCAGCGCCTGTTCACTGAAAGAAATCTGCCTTCCCCGGCTCGCCCGGACGCGTTCGGCCAAGAGCTATAATGAGGAAAACCTCGGAACGGGGGAGATGACAATGACTTGAAGAAACTGCTGAATACGCTGTACGTTACCTCCGAAGATGCCTACCTGTCGTTAGACGGCGAGAATGTGGTGATTTTATCGGGTGAGGAAGTGAAGGGGAGATTTCCGCTGCATACACTTGAGGGGATCGTTACGTTCGGTTATACGGGCACAAGCCCCGCGCTGATGGGAAAATGCGCCGAGATGAATAAACCGCTTGTCTTTATGAGGGCAAACGGCAGGTTTTTGGCGCGCGTGA
Organism: Oscillospiraceae bacterium; assembly: GCA_035353335.1. Taxonomy (NCBI): domain Bacteria; kingdom Bacillati; phylum Bacillota; class Clostridia; order Eubacteriales; family Oscillospiraceae; species Oscillospiraceae bacterium. Next base: position 7,206 of record DAOPZJ010000083.1, read on the forward strand.
CAGGAAAATGCTGCGGGAACGTGCTGCTCAGAACGGCACAGCATACTGCGCTTAACGGGGGAACAAAAGCCTTTTTAATTGCGAAAAATATGATTTCCGCGAAGCTGGCAAACAGTGCTGCAGTATTGCGCAGGGCGGCCAGCGACCATGAGATGAGAATTGATTCCGAAGCAGTGCTTGACGCTGCGGCCTGCCTGAAGGAAAACTCCGTCAAAACGTACAGGGCGGCGGATTTTGCTTCGCTGCGCGGTTTGGAAGGCGAAAGCGCAAACCGGTATTTTTCAGTATTCGATCAAATGATCCTGCAGCAGAAAGAGTATTTTCGATTTTACGGGCGTAACCGCAGACCGCCGTTGGATCCGGTCAACGCGCTGCTTTCTTTCGGATATTCGCTGCTGACGTCGATGTGTACAAACGCGCTGGAAGCAGTCGGATTAGATTCTTATGTCGGCGTGTTCCATACCGAGCGGCCCGGGCGTTGTTCACTTGCGCTCGATTTGGCGGAAGAACTCCGCGCGCCGCTGATCGACCGCTTTGTTTTAT
>DAOPZJ010000084.1 GCA_035353335.1 Oscillospiraceae bacterium
AGTATAATCTCGGGGGCATCAGCTATTGGACTATCAACCGTGCTTTTCCGCAAAACTGGACGGTTCTCGATTTCATGTACAACGTCCGAAAGCTGATTTAAAATTATAACTGCTGATCACGCAAAACCGCGGGCGTAAAACGCCCGCGGTTTTCAAATAATCACATTTTTACTGTTTTGTTCTCGTGTCCATCTCTGCGCGAAGTTTACCGACCGCGGCTTTGATTGCGGGGATGCTCTCGGCCATCATGTCTTTGAAAAAGCCCTCGTATTCGTATGTAATCTCCTCAAGCGGCTTGTTCTTTATGCCGTCGACATATTGCTCAAGCAGCTTGAAATTACGCTCATAACAGTGGAAACTGTTGGCGCGGTGGGTGTAGGTTCCGACCGGAACACCCAGCTCATCCGCAATCTTCTTTTGCAGCTGGATAAAAGCGAATGCGTTCATAAAGTTGGCCTGCGCGGCATCGTTGGAGCGCATTAAAACTTTGCAGTGCAGTTTACCGCAGCGGATTAAATATTGAATGCTCTGTAAACAGGCGGGGTCATTGTTGTTGCTGTCGATCTCAAAATCACGGATGTTCATCACAGCGCGGCGGCTGTCGGGGTTGCGGCGCAGTTCGTTCAGAATAAACGGCAGCTGGCGGTAATAGCGGTCATGGTAGGTATATTCCCAGCACTTGCCGTCGCCGATCTTGAAATCGAGGATGCCGTCTAAAATTTCCATGACATATTGCTGCAGCTCATAAAATCCGCCGATGTAAAGGCGGCTGACCATCGGTTCTTGAAGCGGGTTTTCGACCACATAGGTCATGCTGACCTCTTTTTGCATCTGACCCCAGTCGCTGCAGGTCAGAATATCGCCCTGTTCGGCCAAAGCGACCAGCGCTTTATGGTATGCGATGGGAAGCGACTCGCCGGTTACAAAAATCTCTCTCATATGTATGATAATCCCCCCGCTGTTAAATTTTCTGTTTCCATTATAACTGAACTTGTCCCGCTTTTCAACCGTCTTATTCGGCTTTCTTCACGGCATTTGAGACACGCAGATAATCATTGGTCAGGATCGTATCAATGCCCATTTTGATAAAATCGACCGCTTCTTTCGGGTCATCGGACCAGAAAACGTTGCATAGAATCCCGTTTCGGTGTGCTTTGTCAATCATCGTCTGATTGAAATAGGGTTTGAACAGCTGGAGTTTTTGGCAATTGAATTCAATGGCGGTTTCGACCAACTTGAAGTCCAATTGACCATCCAGACAGCACCGAGGAATTTCGGGGTAATATTCACATGCGGTTTTCAGCACATCGCGGCATCCGGCGATATAGATATAATCTTTGCAATCGTATTGCTCGATCAAATCCATGATCTTTTTCAACTTTTTCGGATCATATACCGCTTCTTTATTCCCCGCTTCGGCATCTCCCTTGAGATGGATGTTCATAATCACTTTTCCGGCGAACTTTTGAAGCGCTTCTTCAAACGTGGCAAATCCCAGTCCGTCAAACGGGCCTTTTCCGACATTCATTTCCTCCAGTTGCGCACAGGTGTAATCGGTGACTTTTCCCGTTGCTCTGCCGTGCGTCACTTCGTCGACGGTGTCGTTGTGGATCACCATCGGAATTCCGTCTGCCGAAAATCGGACGTCAAATTCAATTTCGTGTGCGCCGAGCGCAATCGCCGCTCCAAACGCGGGCAGTGTGTTTTCAGGCGCAATCGTACTGAAACCCCGGTGCGCGCAGATGCGCGGATAGGGTAATTCGGCGTCGGACAGCGACATCGATGAACCGCACTGCCTGTAAGCCGACGGAACACGACCCGCTTCGACAAAGACATCACCTGCCACCGACGGCATTCCGAAACCGTTTGCGCGCATCATTTTGTATTTCGGATCGATCTCGCAGTCCAAAACACCGACAGCTTGCCCGAAATCGGCAATCGGATTTCCGTCGGGACCGGCAATGTGCGTGCATCCGCCCCGGGGCGAATCCGGTTTGATGCTGTAAGAACTGCGCAGCACAAAGGCGTTACACCGATTGGCGCACAGGCGCGTCTGGGCGTAAAGGTTTTCGCAGGTCTCGCCGCGCTGGTAGGATGGGAAAACAATCACATCGGGCTGCAACGAAGCCAGTTTTTCGATATATTCCCCGAAATACAGATCATAGCAAGTTAAAAATCCGAATCGGGTGCCTTCTGCGTCAAAAACCATATCACACTCGTTTCCGCGCTTCGCTTTTAACACCTCGACTTCAAACGGCGGCAGATGTACTTTATTATATCGGTGCAGCAAATTGCCGTCCCGCCCGAAAAGCATCGTCGTGTTATATAACTCCCCGCCCTCGTGATAAGCGAGATTGACCGCGACAAACGACCGGCAGCGCTTAGCTGTGTCTTTTGCGGTGGAAATCAACCGATCGGTGCTCACGGCACAAAACGAATCGAGTTCCTTTCGGCTATCGATGCCCGGCGCGTTGGAATATTCGGGTGTGACAATCAGATCGAATGTATCGTCACAGTCGGCAAGCCGTTGCAAAATCCACTCAAAACACGCCGCCGAATTTTCTTTGGCCGGATATTGGGGTTGTAATAATTTGATTTTCATTGATCATCATTTCCTTACTGTGTACTATTGATAAATCCCGTACGTTTTTTCTGCTGACTGGATATAGATGATGCCGTTTCCGGGCTCGTCGAGTTTGAGGGCAGTTTTAATCGATCCGGCAATCGCCGCGGTATGATCATGCTCGGCTAAAATGAGTACAATCTCTTTTTCCGGCTCAATCTCCATCGAAAACAGCTTGCTGGTCTCGTGAACACCCGATCCGCGTGCGTTTAAAATCGTGCCGCCCTTGGAACCCGCTTTTTGCGCGGCGGTGACAACATCCTCGGCTTTTCCGCGCTCGACAATGGTTGTGATGATCTGATACATGGTCTGATTGACACCTCCCGCGTGTCCGTTTTGATGACATGTGATATTTTTTGTCCCCATAATCCCGCAGATCGGGGTGGTGAATGCAATGCCGTGATGGGGTTTATTAAACTCAAACTCCCGGTCGAGTTCTTCCAGCGCCCGGTAGGCAATCTCCTTTTCGGCCGCTAAATAAATAATCTCTTTTCTGGTATCCGCAAGCCCCAAAAAGTCCAAGACGCCGCCGCAGACGGTGCCGGTTCCGAGCACCACCGTGGCACCGGTGATCCCGTGGTGTTTGGCAAAGCGGATCAGTTTACTTGCCTGCCCGAAGTTGACAATGATACAGATTAAAGTAATATCAAGCCCTTCTGTTATATCCGGCATTATGAACCCTCCTTGACTTTTGCTGATTTTATTTTATAAATTAAACCCAAAATCTGAAGCGATATAATGGGCATCATCGCCACGGTTGCAATCAACCCGAACGCATCGACAAGGACATTTGCACTCTCGACAGCTCCGGCTGCGCCCTGCGCAAACGCCAACACAAAAGTCGCCGTCATTGGGCCGGAGGCGACGCCACCCGCGTCAAAAGCCATGCCCACAAACAGTTTCGGCACGATAAAGGACAGTGCAATCGACAGAATATAACCGGGTAATAAATAATGCCATAATTGAACTTGCGGAATCAAAATGCGAATCACCGACAAAACGACCGCAGCCGCAACACCCAGCGCCAGCGTCACCAACACAGCGCGCCGCTTGACATATCCGCTTGTAACTTCTTCGATCTGATGGGTTAAAACATAAACCGCGGGTTCCGCCAAAATCGTGACCATACCCAAGATGAACGCGACTGCAATTAAAAAAACGGAGCTTTCCATCGAAGCCAGTCCGTAGCCCACGGCCCGCCCGACTTCCATGAATCCGGCGTTTACGCCGAGTAAAAATAAAACCAGTCCGGCAAACGAAAACACCAATCCGCATAAAATTCTGCGCACGGCGTGTTTTGAGACCTTTAAAAAGAACCGATTGCTGACGACGAAAATAAGTAAGATCGGTAAAAGCGCTAACGCCACCTCGCCCGCGATGACCGGCAGTTTTTCTAAAAACGGGGCGAACAACGATTTCGGAACCGCGTCCACAATTTCCGATGCGCCTGTGACTTGTTCGGTTTTGGAAATAATGCTCATCAGCAGCACCGAGATGATTGCTCCGGTTGAAGCGACGGCGACCAGCCCGAAACTATCTTTTTCCGAGGCCTTGCTGTCTTTTTTCATCTTCGACACACCCGTCGCAAGCGCCAAGATAAACGGGACGGTCAGGGCACCGGTCGTCGCACCCGAAGCGTCGAACGCAATTGCGGTGAGCTCTTTTGAGGTCAACAATGCAAGCCCGAAAATGATAATATATAAAATCAACAAAAGCTTATACAATGGGAAATTATAGATGATTCGCGAAAGACCGACGGCAACCATCAATGCAATGCCCGCCGAAACCACCAACACAATGGCGATTTTAGAAATCTGCCCCGAAGTGACACTTTCAACCTGACCGGCGAGGATGTGTAAATCCGGTTCCGCCACCGAAATAAAAAATCCGAGTACAAGCCCGGCGAGCGCCACAATCCACAGCTTATTCGACCGCGCCACACCCGAACCCATGTGGTTGCCAATGGGCGTGATTCCGATATCAACCCCGAGTAAAAAAATCGTCAGCCCTAACACAATCAGCACCGCTCCGACTAAAAAGCGAATGATTAAGGGTGTTGTGACCGGAGTCAGTGTGAAATTTAAAATCAATACCAGCCCCGTGATCGGGAGAACGGAAAAAAGAACTTCTTTCAATTTTGCAATGATCGCTTCCACCGGCGCCTCCTTTTAAATACATTATGAAATCGGCACCATAAAATTAAATGATAGCGATTATACACTGTATAAAATTATACCGATTTACGGCGATTTTGTCAAGGAAATGAAATCCGGAATTCTCACTGATACGGCCTATAAAGCACAAAATCTTGCAACTCGCGTGAAAAACCCGCCTTTTTCAGCAATTCTTCGGCATCTTTCGGGTATTCCTTGACCACAATTCGTCGCTGCTCGGCGAAAATCCGCTTGCCCGCATAATCGCGCACAAATGCGAAGAGTGCTTCGGATAAGCGGTTTTGTTCGAACACGCGCAGGGTTTTCCCCTGCCGCTCGAAAACGGCAACCGGAACGCCCGATTTTAACGCCACCGCAGAACCGGCGACGTTTATAAACACCTTATCGGCTTTGTGCGGCAGGCATTTTCCCCACGGCTGCACGGGATCGGCGGCATTTAACCACACAAGTCCCTCGCGCGGGTTTTGTAATGTTAAAATCGTGCCCGCATAATCGTTCTCGCGGATGAACTGGATGCCCGAAAGCCCCTCGACAAAATAGCCGCGCCGTGCCCTGCCGGTGTATTCCCAGATGCGAAGCGCCCCGAGCGCCTCACTCCACGAAAGTCCCTGCACCGTCTCACGGCAAATAATCACCGCACGGTCGAAATTGCAGTCGAGTTTTTGTTCAACTGTCGGGATTTTCATCGGGCGGATGACCTCCCAGCGCCCGGTCAGCACCTGTACGCGCGCGTTGACCCGCTGCCGAACCGTGCCTTTTTCGATTTTACTGCGTTCGAGCCACTGGCGCACCGGAATAAAGCTGTCGGCGGTCACAAGCCCCTTTTCGGCCAACCGCATCAGCGGCTCGGCGGGAGAACCGCTGACAAGGCCCGAAAACCGCTGCATAAAGCTCGCGCCGCATTTTAACAGCGCCTGATAGATCGCCTTTTCATCTTCGTCCAGTCCCTCGGGAATCGGAGTCTCGGCTTCCCAGTCGATATTGGCGGTGCGCCCGAACCGCAGAGACCCGTCGGGCGAGAGCTGCCAAAAGAACGAACCGCTCCCCACGAGGTTATTTAATATCTGCGGGCTGTATCTGCCGACCCGTGCCGGAAGCAAAACGCTCTCCCACGCCTCGGCAGGGTGCGACTCTCCGCACATCAGATTCAAAGCAGTCTCCAATTGTTCGGCGGGCGGTCCGGAAATGTTCATCCGATCGCATAACAGTGCAGCATATCGTTCCGCAGGCAGTGTTATCACCTGTCTGCGCCGGTCTTTGATGGTCTCCTGCCGTGCGCGCTCATACAGCGCCGCGTGGTAATAGATGCAGTCCTGCACAACAATCTGTTCCTGTTCGGTAAGCTGTGTTAAAACGGCCTGCGCCTCTTCGTCGCTCCATAAATAGCGCTCGGCGACCTGCTCCGCCGACATCGCGCCCCGATAGCGCAGCAGCCGCCGAACGATTTTTCCCCGCGCTTCAAGGTCTTTATTTTCAAGTGCGATGAGATAGTCCTGTTCCTGTTCCGAGGCAATCCAAAGCCCCGGTTCTATGTATTTCGCGCGTCCGTGGGCAGCCAGTGTCTCCAGCCACTCGACCGGTACTTCCAAATCACCGGCAATCAAATCGCCTTCGATCATTAATAGCGAGTGTAGCTGTTCAACATCTTCGGGCATTTTTGCGCGTACCGAAACGCGCTTCAATTGCTGTTGTTCGGGTCTGATCGCCCGAACACCTCTTAATGCTTTATCCGTTGCCCGATGGATATTTTGCGGCGTCGGGGAATAGTCGTACATCATCGAAGCTTCGGCCTTTCGGCGCAGCGGAATCGACATCGGCGACGGCGAACTGCGCTCGATTTCGCGCACCGTGATATCGCCCGACTTGATTCCGTTTAAAACCGCCTCAACGCCCGCGAGGTCCCAATAATCCTCTAAACATTCGCGCGTCGTCTCGCGGATGATCGGGTGTTTTTGCTGCTCAACCAACGATGAGAGCAGTTCCGCACTGCGCATGCGTTGAATCCAGAGCGGCTGGCGGGTGTGGCTTTTCGTTCCCATCAACAGCGCCCGCGCGGTGTTATAGCGAAAATTCATGTTATATAAGGGCGTTGTCGGCAGTACCGCGGTCACGATTTGACGAGCCGTCTCGGGAACGACCTCCGAAAGTAAGCCCATCGGCAGAGGTTTTGCATCGTAAGGATAGAGCAAAAATCCATCGTCGGAGATCACACAGTTGATGGTCGACCCGGTGACGCGCGCGGCGGCTTCCTTGACCAAGATCGAAAACGGCTCGTTGACCGGACGCCCGAAAACCGAATGCACCATCATCTGGCGCGCGTTGTTGTCGTCGATAAAATGCTCGATGATAATGGTCTTGTCGTCGGGCAGCCCGCCGGTGCACTCAATCTGATGCTTTAAAAATCCGAAAGCGCCCTTTGCCGCATGCTTATCCAGCCCTAACTTTTCAATCTCTTCCTGCATTTCGCCGGTCTCGTCGGCACGGGCAAGACGGCGCAGAATCTGACCGAACGCAAGACCGGTCTGCATCGCGCGCCCCTTGGGGTCGCCGTGCCAAAATGGCAGCCGCGCCCCCGCAGGACTTGCCGGCGCGACAACCACCACATCGCGGTTGATGCTCAAGACTTTCCATGCAAAAGTACCAAGGAAAAACCGATCGTTGATACGGGTCTCGAAAATAAATTCCTCGTCGAGTTCCCCGAGCTTGACGCCGCCCTCGGTCTTGCAGGTATATTGCCCCCGATCGGGGATCGTGCCGCCCGCGTTGACAGCCAGCATTCGGCTGTAGGCGTCGCCTTCCACCTTATCGTGAATCCGGTCATAGACCACGCGGGG
>DAOPZJ010000085.1 GCA_035353335.1 Oscillospiraceae bacterium
CGGTGCCGGTTGAGAAAACAGCCGATGTACTTGATTCCTCCAAGGGCGACATAACGCTCGGCGACCGCATAAACATGGTCTACATGGGCAGCGCCGCCGTTTACGGGCGCGGTAAAATGGTAGTCACGTCGACAGGCATGAGCACCGAAATGGGCAAGATCGCCGACGCCGTGATCACGGTGCCCGAGACTCATGCGATTTTGCTGCCGTCTCTCAGTGTTATTCCTTTGCAGCTGTTTGCCTATTATGTGGCTTTACAGCGCGGCTGCGACATCGACAAGCCGCGCAACCTTGCCAAGTCGGTCACGGTGGAATGACAACAGCAAAAGTAGGGGCGGACGAACGCAGCGGGCTGTGCCCGTATCACCCCTACCTTAACCGTAAACAATTGACAATTAATCGGGAAAAGTTTATATTTTGAAAGAACCAAACCAAGCCGGAAGGTGAAACGATGAATTTTTATTCCGAAATCCTGCCGTTGCAGCGTCACGCGGTTTTCGCGCTGGACGAGTTTTTCGTCTGGTGTGCGACGGTGCAAAAGGATGACGACGGCCTTTTCCATATGATTTTTTCAAAATGGCCCAAAGAAAAGGGCTTTGACGCCTGGGTGACGGATTCCGTTCTCGGTCATGCGGTGTCCGATTCGCCCGACGGGCCGTACCGATATACCGGAGAAATCACTCTTTTGGGAAACCATGCGGAGGTTTTTCACAATCCGACCATGCTTCGGCACAACGGCTTTTATTATCTTTACTTTATGCAAAACAGCGGTGCTTCGGGCGGACAAGCCGGTTGTGTTCCGTGTGATGCGCACCGGTGGTCGCATCGAAACAACCAGCGCATCGGAGCGGCCTGGGCAAAGCATCCGGCGGGGCCGTGGCATTCGTCCGATACCCCGGTGATCGATGTGACGCCCGGTTCTTTTGACGGGCTGATGGTCAGCAATCCGACCGTGACCGTCGGCGGCGACGGTAAAATCTATATGGTTTATAAAGGAGTTGCACAGGGCGTACCTCCGGCGGGCGGAGCGGTGGTCTGCGGCGTCGCCCGGGCGGAGCATCCGATGGGGCCGTTTGAAAAGCTCAAAGGCCCGATCATGGTCAATCCCGAAAATCCGTGGTCGGTCGAAGACCCCTTTATCTGGGTTGAAAACGGGCGTTTTTATGCGCTCGTCAAGGACTTTCACGGTTATTTCACCAAAATCGGTACCGTGTCCGTCGCCTTGTTTGAATCCGGCGACGGCGTCGACTGGCAGCCGTCCGCGAATCCGCTCGCGTTTACGTTGGATTTTATTCGGGCGGACGGAGAACGGCAGCACGCCGATGCGCTGGAGCGCCCGCAGTTGGTTTTTGACGGCGGTAAAGCCGTTGCTCTGCTCTGCGCGTTCTCGCCCGACCATTCAAGAAAAGACAGCATGAATGTGCAGTTTATGCTGGATCATAAAGGAGATCAGCGATGAATTTGAGAGAAATTCTGCATCATGCCGATGTCTGCGTCGTCGGCGGCGGGCTTGCCGGAATGTGCGCCGCGATCTCGGCGGCGCGCAGGGGCGCCAAAGTCGTGCTGATGCAGGACAGGCCCGTATTGGGCGGCAACGCCTCGTCGGAGATCCGGATGTGGGTGGGCGGCGCTCGCGGGATGCGCGAAACCGGGCTGATCGAGGAAATCAACATCGAAAATATGTGGCGCAACCCCGAGCGCAATTATTCGATCCGGGACAGCATTTTATATGAAAAGGTCCGTTTTGAGCCGAATATCGATCTGCTTTTGAACTGCAGCTGCAACGGCTTGGCGATGGCCTCCGACAGCCGGATCGCCTCGGTGCGCGGCTGGCAGCTGACGACTTATACCTGGCATACCGTCACGGCGGACTATTTCATCGACTGCTCCGGTGACAGCATCCTCGCGCCACTATCCGGCGCCGCGTTCACCGTCGGGCGCGAATCGAGCGCGCAGTACGGCGAGGACATCGCCCCCGAGACAGCCGACAAGAAGACGATGGGGCTCAGCTGCCTGATGCAGATGCGTCAATATGACCGCAAAATCGAGTTCAAACCGCCTTTTTGGGCGGAAAAGATCACAAAAGAGCAGCTTGAAAACCGGGGCAGCGCCGACCCGTCCGTCCCTTTGGAAAACTGGTGGTGGATGGAGTTGGGCGGCACGCGCGACACCATTCACGACACCGAGGAAATCCGGGATGACCTGCAAAAGCTGACCTGGGGCGTTGTCGATTATGTCAAAAATAGCGGCGAGGTGAAAGCCGACGACTGGGGCGTTGACTGGGTGGGCATGCTGCCCGGAAAACGGGAGAGCCGCCGTTATATCGGGGATCATGTTCTGACACAGAACGACGTCCGCAGCGAGGGTCGGTTTGAAGATATTGTCGCTTACGGCGGCTGGCCGATGGACGACCACCACCCCGACGGATTTCGCCACAAAGGCCCTCCGACCGTCTATCATCCCGCCCCGTCGCTCTACGGCATCCCCTACCGGTGCATATACTCCGTAAATATCGATAACCTGCTGTTTGCGGGCCGCAACATCTCGGCAACCCATGCGGCGATGAGTTCAAGCCGCGTGATGGCGACCTGCGCGGTGTTAGGACAAGCCGTCGGAACGGCGGCCGCCCTCTGCGTGAAATATGCCGTAACCCCCCGGGGCATCTATCTGGCGCACCTCGGCGAGCTGAAAGAGCAACTCTTGGAGGACGACGCGACGCTGCCTTTTAACCGGCGCAAGCCCTCGCCGTTGACGCTGGAGGCCGCAATTTCACCGGAGAGCGCCGAGATTTTAAGAAACGGCATCGACCGCGAACTGCCGGACAGCGAAAACAAATGGGTCGGGAAATTGGGCGAAAGCATTACATTCAGCTTTGAATCCACCCGCGCCGTACACGGAATTCGCATGGTGTTCGATTCCGACCTGCGCCGGGAGACCATCGGAGACCGCGACGGGCGGCGCAAAATGGGGATGAATTGCAATCTCGAACGCGGGGACACTTCGACCAAGTTCCCCGATACGATGGTTAAATCCTACCGCGTCGAGGTGTGGGAGGACGGTGAATGGAAAACGGTCGCAAAGGTCACGGACAACCATCAACGGCTGGTCGTCGACCGTTTTGTAGCGGTTGCGTCGGCTGTCCGGTTTACCCCGTTAAAAACGCACGGCTGCCCCGAGGCGCGAATTTTTGCGGTTGATATTTTGTGATAGCATAGAACAGGAGAGAATATATGAGAATCGGAACTTCATCCACCGGTTATTTCAAAGCGGTTCCCAATGCCGGCGATTTTGCCCGCATGAAAATGCACGGCTTCGACTGTGTGGACTTTCAAAGTTTCGGAGACGCGGAAAACGAGCTTTTCACCTGCTCTGATGCGGAGTTTGAGCGAAAACTGAAGTTCATTCGCGAGAACGCAAAAGAAAGCGGCATTGAAATTTTTCAGGCCCACGGACCCTGGCGCTACCCGCTGCAGGATGCGACGGAGCAAGACCGCGCAAAGCGGTTTGAGGAGATGGTGAAAGCGCTTTACGGCGCTGCTGCGCTCGGCTGTAAATACCTTGCCGTTCACCCCTTGATGCCTTACGGCTGGCAGAGCGATCCCGAGCCGGAGAAGCTGTGGGAGATCAATCTGCGATTTTACTCGCTGCTCACGCAGGAGGCGCGTAAATGCGGCACCGTTCTCTGCCTTGAGAACACCTCGATGCCCGCCCTCTCACTTGCGCGGGCTGACGAAATTTTAAAATTCGTCAAAGAAATCGATTCCCCTTTTATGCGCGTCTGCCTCGATACAGGGCATTGCGCCGTATTTGGACAGCCCTCCGACGCCGTGCGGCTTTTGGGGAAAGAGTACCTTTGCACCCTGCACGTTCACGACAACAACGGGCGCGAAGATCTGCACTGGCTGCCCTATACGGGCGTGACCGATTGGGGCGCGTTTTGCCATGCGCTGCGCGACATCGGCTTCGACGGCGTCATGAGCATCGAGGCCTCGGTAAAAGGGACATACCCGCCGAACGTGCGCGAGTACTTAGAAATCGGCGTTGCCCTGGCGGCAAAATCGCTTGCCGAAGAGGCGGAATAATAATTGCAGGGAATGGCCTTGACCGTTTATGTAGGGCGATTCCAACGGGCCGACGCCCGTATCGCCCGCATTTTAGGACCCTTTCTACGAAATTGGCGGGCGAATGCGATTCGCCCCTACATACCATCTTCGGGCGAATGCGATTCGCCCCTACATTGTTACGACATATTACGGAGGTAACACCCATGCAAACCGGCTATCATGCGGTATATGCAAAGAATTATTTCGACGGGATTGACGCGGCGAAGGCGAACGGGTTCGGCTTTGTGCAGTTCGATTTGGGCGTGCCGGAGTTTTTCCTCGATGATCTCACGGCGGACGACCTTGCGCGCATCCGCGAATACGCCGGGGAAAAAGAGATTGCGATCACCTTTCACTCCCCCGGCGACAATGTCAGTTTATTCTGCGACTATCCGCTGATCCGGCAGGGTATTTTGGACCAGTTCAAGCGGATTCTCGAAAAGGCGGACATGCTGAACGCGCGGCACATGACCTTTCACACCGGCGATTATCCGCGCTATCGCAAGGCGGGCGAAAAATCCGACGACTCCCATATCGTCTATTACGAGTCGGTGTTATATGAAAATCTTCGGGTGCTGACCGAACACAGCGGCGACGTTTTGGTCTGCGTGGAAAACAGCGGTCTGAACGCGGTCTCGCGCAGCGCCGTCCGCAAGCTGATCAACGACACCGGAAAACTCTATTTAACGCTGGATACGGGGAAAATGTACAAAAACGGCACACTGATCCAAGATGATTATCTGTTTTTCGAAAAACATCAGCTGTATTTGCGTGAAATGCACATCCATGACATCAATAAAAACGGCTCACATGAGGCAGTCGGCAGCGGCACTGTCGATTTTACGCTGTTCAAGCCGTTTGTGACCGAAAATGTCTGGGTCAACTTCGAAATCCGCCCGGTCGAAGCCGCGAAACGCTCCAAGGACAAGCTGTTTGAGTTGTGGGGGATGTAAACCCATCCACCGTTCTTGTAGGGAAAGGTCTTGACCTTTCCGAGCGGGCGAAGATTCGCCCGCCGGGTCGTCCGGGAAGCCGACCCTTGCAACGCGGACGGCCAATGGCCGCCCCTACGAGGTTTTTCCGAATTGTAGGGCGGGATGACCACATCCCGCCTTTCCCTACAGGAACGACGGGCGCGTCGCATTAAAGATCACGCCAAAAACAATCTATTAAACATTTTTGGGTTCGATTTTACTTACAAATAAAAACCGGAATTAAAAGATATTGACGAAAACCACCCCATAGAGTAAAATGGTTCGGTTGCGGGGCTAAATCGCCTTTGTTTTTTTAATTTTTTTAACGATCGGCATCCAAATCATAAAATCATTACGTGTGCAAATTAAGGAGAATCAAACCCAAGTGTTAAACAGCAAACAGGAAATTGCGCGGCGCAGAACTTTCGCCATCATCTCCCACCCCGATGCGGGGAAAACCACCCTGACCGAAAAGCTTTTGCTGTACGGCGGCGCGATCAGAGAGGCAGGCAGCATCAAAGGCAGAAAAGCCCGTTATGCCGTGTCCGACTGGATGGAGATCGAAAAGCAGCGCGGCATCTCCGTCACCTCAAGTGTGATGAATTTCGACTATGAGGGCTTTCGCATCAACATATTGGACACGCCCGGACATCAGGATTTCAGCGAGGACGCATACCGTACCCTGATCGCTGCCGACAGCGCCGTGATGCTGCTCGACGGCGCAAAAGGCGTGGAGGAACAGACAAAAAAGCTGTTCCACGTCTGCAAAAAGCGCGGAATTCCGATTTTCACTTTCGTGAACAAGATGGACCGCGTATGTAAAAATCCGTTTGATTTGCAGGACGAGCTGGAAAAAACACTTGGCATTCGCTCCTATCCGGTGACATGGCCGGTTGGGGTGAACGGCGAGTTTAAAGGGGTATACAACCGCCCGTTGGGACGCCTGGAGCTGTTTCAGTCCTCCGGCAGCCACGGCACGCAGAAGCTCGCCTCCCGCCAGATTGATATCGCCGATCCCGCGCTTGATGACTTTATCGGGGCGAAAGCGGCAGCAGCGCTGCGGGAGGACATTGCTCTGCTCGATACAGCGGGCGATGTGTTTGACATTGAGCGCGTTCTCGACGGGACTTTGACGCCCATGTTCTTCGGCAGTGCGATGACCAATTTCGGTGTTCAGCAGTTTCTGGAGGATTTTATTAAAATGGCTCCTCCGCCCGGTAAGCGAAACACCAACAAGGGGATGATCGAGCCGACGGATGATCAGTTTTCCGGCTTCATCTTCAAAATACAGGCGAATATGGATCCGAAACATCGTGACCGGCTGGCATTTATCCGCATTTGCTCCGGCAGATACGAAAAAGATATGAGTGTTTATAACGTCCGCATCGGCAAACAGGTACGCCTTGCCCAGCCCCAGCAGTTTTTGGCGCAGGACCGCACCGTGGTTGAGGACGCCTATGCAGGAGATATTATCGGCGTATTTGATGCCGGGACGTTTAATTTGGGGGATACCCTTCACACTGCAAAGGAACCCTTCAGCTTTGATCCCATCCCCATGTTCCCGGCGGAGCATTTTGCCATTGTGTCAACCCTCGAAATCAGCAAGCGCAAGCAGTTTACCAAAGGGATGGAGCAGCTGATGATGGAAGGTGCGATCCAGGTGTTTCGCAATTCCGATTACGGGGTTGAGAAATATATCGTGGGCGTTGCCGGAGAACTCCAGCTTGAAGTGCTGGCGTATCGCATGTTGGGCGAATACGGCGTAAACGTACATGTGGAACCGCTTCCCGCGCAGTATGCGCGCTGGACTTCTCCCGAAACTTCACGTGACTTGCTGCCGTATTCAAGCGATATTATGCGCGTAACGGATTCGCGGGAGCGGCCGGTGTTCCTGTTCAATGGTCGCTGGGTCCTGCAAAGGGCAGAAGAAAAAAACCCCGACCTTCAGTTTTTGGATATCGCGCCTTAAAAGGTGAATGCCATAAATTAAATACGCAATAAGCCAAACAAAGCTCTCCTACGAATACAGTGGGGGGCTTTTTTTGATGAAAATACGCCGTAGGGGCGGCTATTGGCCGCCCGTTGTAGGGGTCGTCTTTCAGACGACCCGGTTTGTTCGAAACGGACGCGCAATG
>DAOPZJ010000086.1:0-4813 GCA_035353335.1 Oscillospiraceae bacterium
CAGTCCTAACCATATGAATAACCTTCCGAATCAGAAGTCATGCATTAATCCTCAACGCGGACCTTGGTCCATCTTCCGACAAATGATTTTACGGAAAGGACAGATTGATGAATATCCTCAATAGCAAACAATGACGAATGAGGATAGTCCTGTATAGAATCGGTAAACCCGTCAAAAAATTGCTTTCCCCACTTCTGCTGAGAATTATATACCTCTGAAATCCTCACTATTCTTCCTAATTCGGATAACAACCGCATACATTGTTTCTCACTAAATAGCTTTTCATTTAAAGCGATAATGTATATCGGATTAACGGTTACTTTTTGGCGTACGGCTTTTTCGTTGGTGATTGACATATAGAAATCAGGGCTCGTATCCATTTTCGTGCAGACGTTCCAGGAAGGCGCCCACACCTCAAGTCCGTGGAAAATGATCCTGTCGTCATTTTCATCTGAATCATTTGCATGTGTCCATTTCATATTGGATCGATCATCGAGCAGAAGTCTTCCGTATTTTATCTCTTTCGCATCATCTGAGGATAACTGCGTGACCCTTACCGCGGCTTCAGCTTCAATCGAATCCAGAATCATGCCAAGGCTTTCCGCAATAGCGGCCCATGTGTCATGTCGCCACGGAACATTACCGCATGGAATCCCGAATGCCGCATACACATTATATCTTTTTGCGAGCCATCCCAATTCTTTCACTCCTGATATCATCGGTGATATTGACGATTATCCGACTACCAATACCACATAACGTCAATTTATTCACATCACACCGGAACATTCATCCATACCGCGGCATGAAACCGAACCATAAAAAGAAACCTTCCCGATGACTCCGGTGAAGCATACAATTTTACTGCCGTCTTCGTTCTCCGGCATCTATTCCCGCATACAATTACTTCTTTGTGCACGAGACGCGGTACAACGTGAAGCGCGTTACAGCTTCAGGTTTGTGGTGACGGACTCAATATTCTGCGAAAGGTCGCGAAACTCAGACGTCATCGTCTCGAGGTTTTTGATGAATCCGTATATCTCACCCGTATTTGCGGAGAGTTCTTCGAATGTCGATGTGAAATTCTGAGCCGTCGCTTCAATATTGTGAATCATCTCTTCAATCGTATTTTTAAACTCGATCATCTTATTGTTCTTTCCGATTATCTCGGCGTTTCCGCCCTGCACTCTGATCATCGCGGAGTTGATTCTGCCTATCGTCTCGACACTCGTCGTTACCATTCTTAACTGATCCTCGATGATCATTTTATTCCGGGATATCGCCTTTGTCGCGCTTTCAGAATTGTCTATTATCCCTTTCGCCATGTTCTGAATGAGTTCGGCGGAATCGCGTGACTGTTCCGCCAGCTTTCTGATCTCATCGGCGACAACCGCGAAACCCTTTCCCGCTTCCCCGGCTCTTGCCGACTCGATGGACGCATTCAGGGACAGGAGATTCGTCTGATCTGATATTTCAGTGATGGTACTGATGATCTGAATAACTTCAGATGAGCTTTTTCCCATTTTAATCACCGCTTCATCGAGCACCCTGAAAGATTCACTCGTCTCGTTTGCCTTGTCTTTCAGTCTGTTCATCTGCGACATACCTTCGTCCGACAGCGACATCGCCTCGTTGAATAGCGAGTTATTGCTCTCAATCTCCGCCACCACCATATTGATGCTTTCCGCGAGACGCTGGATATTCGCATGCGCGGATGTAAGATCATTCGCCTGGTCGTTGACATCCTGCGCCGCCGACGCGACCGCTTCGCTTGTTCCTTCCATACCGAGAGCGACCTCGCCTGTCAGACGGTCAAGCGTATTGGCTTTATCGGTAAGTTCAGAGGAAAATGTACGTATTTGGGACAAAATCGAAGAGAGCGACGAGAGCATAGCATTGAATTTGTTGAATATATCGGCGATCTCGCCCTGCTGACGGTTCTCGAGAGTCACTGACAGATTTCCCGTTGATATTTCCCTCATACCGCGGGACAGTTGCGCGATCGGACCTAACGTTTTTTTGTAAAGGTTTATCGATACAATACACGAGATGCCGAGAAATATAATCGTCACCGTAATGACAATAATAATACTCTTCCTGATTCCCCTGCCGATTTCTTTCTCTTTCTCAGCGGTCATCGACTCGATGTTGTCGACATAATTTCCCGTGCTGACGATCCACTGCCACGGAGAGAACGGAAGCGAATATGCGCGTTTCGGAGAAAGTCTGTTCGTTCCGACATCTTTCGGTTTCTCCCAGAGAAAATCGGTATATCCTCCGTTTTTTTCCGTAGCAACCGAGACGATATTCTGAATAAGTTTCGTTCCTTTCGGATCAGCGATATCTTTCCGGTTGGATCCTTCTTTCTGCGGTATCATCGGATGCGCGATAAGGATGTAATCGTAATTATCTATCCAGAAGTATCCTTCCTTTCCGTATCGCATACTTTTCACGACCGCTTTGGCCAGCTCCTGCGCTTCATCTCGCTTCATCTCGCCCGACTCTTCCTTCCTGTAGGCCCAGGTGATCACTGAGATCGCCTCTTCAACCTGTCCTTTGATGATGCTGTCATAATCTTTTTCGAGAGTGCTGCGATAGAGCGAGACCTGCTCTTTTTTATCCGAATACAGTTTGAGGATCAGATAACAACTGACGAGCAACGACATTCCGACAGTCAGACTGATGATAGTGACAAGAAACTTTTTTTTCAACGACATGGAAATCTCCGCACAGTGCGATATATATGTGATCATCAAACATCATATAACATTAATGCTGTAAATAAAAAAATTTCAGGTATTGGATGAATTATGGACACTTTGAATAAGTGTTTTGGCAGTATTCAATCAGGAAAACAGTTATTTCATTAGCGTTTTCTTCAAAATGGATTTTAATATTTTTTTCAAACCGCCCTTAAAATAAAAAACAGCCGGAAATACAAAAAAGTCCGGCTGTTTATGATAGAGGAATCGGACATTCACCGGCAATCCCATGTCATCACTGACAAGGATAGCCGGCGATTCCGGTCTCAGGATCAGATTTCAGTACAGGTTTTTCTTGCTAACCTTAATGTAGAAATCAACCCACTCATTGTCTACTATTGTCTTGTTTTTCTTTTTCTTCTTTGTCGCATGTGACCGGATAACAATATCTTCTCCGTCCTTCAGATCGCTCACCGTGATTTTTTTCGCGACGTTGCCCTCAACGGTTCCCATCGCATTTGTGAAACTATCATCATCTTTCGCACTTCCGTCAGCTTCAGACAGCTGCAGAGTCAGATCAAGTGTGGCATTCTCGTTCGGAACGACATATTTTACAACTCCGTTCTCGGATGATTCTCCGACTTCCTTATATTTCTTCCGTTGCGCTCTCGGAAAACTCCAGAAACTTTGTGCGCTCTTGCCGTCGGTCATTTCAAGATTGCCATATAACTCCATCGCCTTTCCGTTTCCGTCGTTCGCGTTGGTTTTGATCTTATAAAGCGTTAATGTGGTTTCTATCCCCTTTCCGAGCTGCTCAACTGTTTTTGTGAGGGTATATTCGTCATTGTACACGGTATTCGCGACGGCATTGTTATCAACGAATCTAAGCTTGTACGCAATGATTTTTCCGGTACGATCTTTCGAGTATCCTTTCTCCGTTACCCATTTCATGAACCCTGGAAGATCAGAAACAATTTCGCTGCTGTCAGCGCCGATGATTGTCACATTTATTTTATCAGTACCCTCTTCCTTCTTATTTTCGGTTTTCACGTCAGCATTATACTTTCCGTAAAGTTTCGCATCGACCTCAGCTTCAAGGCTTGTTTTTATCGTACTCCATGATTTATCAGACTCGATTGTCAGATACGCGAGTCTTCCGTATGCGATAGATGAAACGTAAACCGGTCTGAATCCATTGAAATCCTTGATATTGAAATTCTCATAGAGGAATGTTCCATTACCCTGGTCAACATCCACTGTGTAGAATGTCTCCATGAATTTGACCATGTATTTGCGTTTCTTTGATCCCTTGTTGAACTCGAAACCGCTTTTTATGCTTGTTTCGACAACACCGGAGTTGAATCCGACACCGAAATTGAATTTAACCCCGAAATCGGAATCTGAATAAACCTCAGTAGCCTCAAACGAATATGTCGTAGAGATTTTACCGAGATCCTGATTCATAATTCTGCCATGCAGCTTTCTATAGTTGGAAAGAGAAGGAAAAATCGTATCGGAGATTTTGCCGGTTTTCCCATTGCTTTTCTTAACATTAGTCAGGTCATACGATATCGTAATCGGCCTCTTAGTGCCTTTGGTGACCTCCTGATACGTTCCGGAGGCAATCGTGTCTCCCAATAATACTGAACCGGGATAAATCACATCAGTTGACGGATTAAGCAATATCTGCTGATCAAATGCGGCGCTTGCTTTGAACTTCTGCGTCGTGGTGACATATGTTACCGGCACCCCGTCAGTAGTTGTACCCGTTTTTCTCGATTCTTCCTTTGCCTCGCCAAGCGGTGCTTCTTTAATGGCGGTAGGCTTTGCAGCACTGGTTATTCCATCGGGATTTTTCAATGTTGAAAGCTGTTCCATCAATGCCGGATTCGGGGCAGTTGCTTTGGTATTTTCTACTTTATCGTCCTTGCTTGCAGCTTCCTTCTTGGCAGCTTCCTGCTTGGCAGCTTCCTGCTTTGCAGCTTCCTGCTTGGCAGCTTCCTGCTTTGCGGCTTCCTGCTTTGCGGCTTCCTGCTTTGCGGCTTCCTGCTTTGCAGCTTCCTGCTTTGCAGCTTCCTGCTTTGCAGCTTCCTGCTTTGCAGCTTCCTGCT
>DAOPZJ010000086.1:4913-6978 GCA_035353335.1 Oscillospiraceae bacterium
TCGCCGCTTCCTGCTTTGCAGCTTCCTGCTCTGCAGCTTCCTTTTTTTTCTTTTCTTTTTTCTTATCCTTTTCGTCTTGATTTGTTACTTTGTTTTTAACTTTTTTTATCAAACCAGCGTCTGAAGGCAGGTTGAAACAAAATGTAGCCAATAAGATGACCATAAGAACTTTCAACAATCGCATGAATACACACTCCTTGTTTTGTTAGCATGCCATCGATTCAAATTATATTGAAACATGACCCACCGGGTTAAACATATATTAAGCAAGGGAATTTGTCAATAGGCCCACCTGGGCTTAAATACTTTTAGGGAATTTTTCTATGAAATTTTAACTCATCATGATATACGATATACATATCTCTGAATTAGCGGCACTTTGAGTAATTGGACTGAAGAAAGTCGAGATCGTATTGAGGTCAAATGGAATAAGCAGAAGTAAAACAGGCCGGTTAGCAACACACGAATACGAAAAAGGTTATCCGCATATCGGAATAACCTTTTAAGATAGATAAACGTTCACAAGATCGTCATCACTCCGATATCAACCCTGCAATCAGTATAAAGCAGATCAACTTTAGAGTTTCCTGAATACAAAATGCACGCCGATGGACTTGCGGTCAGATAAACCATTTCAGTCATGCGGATATTAGTGCCGGCGGTAACGCCGCCGCCGAACATGTAATCATTATAATCCTTACTATTGTCTCTGCATTTCCCGATTCTCGCCATAGGTCCGACCCAGATATTGAAGTTATCGCGCATCAAAACCTTGAAAGAAAATTTCGCGGTCAGATTCACATCGAAAACGTTATATTTCTGCGTAACTTTATCCGTCGAAATAATCGTCTTCGTCTCATCATTATATTCCTTTCGCGTATACTTTTTAGATATACGACCGAACCCGACTCCGGGAGTCATACGGAAACTGAATCTTTCATTAAACGGGTTGGACTCAAGCACCAACCCTATACCACACAATCCATACTTCGCCGTACCCTTTTTCTCGACTTTGTTATCGGAAAAATACTCCTTGCTTGTTTTATCAATTTCACCGGAACCATAACTGCAATAGGCGGTCGAACCAAGCCCCATCGCATACGAATCCGCACATATTGAGATCAAGATAACCGCGGACATTATTACCACGGAAGCGATCCCCTTAAATCCACCACAATGACTCATTACTCATTATCTCCTGTCTGATTCTGTAATTATTACTACTCCATGACATGTCGGATCATTTCGCAATATGCATAGAGAAACGACCGTATGCGTATAGCGTAAATATCAACCAGTTTTTTTATTCCGGTTAATCGTATTCGATTCACCACATCAGTTAAATCGATCATAATGGCACTATCTGAAAACAATGATAAATTATATCCGCACCGATACGGGACAGATAGGCACAAAACTAATTCCATATAAAATCTATAAAATCATGAAGAAATGCAATCATAACTCATCATGATTCTCAACGCCGGACAATACCGCTTCATACGGCACACATCACTCGACGCATCTCAAACGCAGTCAACCACCGGTAAACAGCCGGTGCGATATCGGACAAACGTCTGAACTTCTTTCACAACCATCACTTTCTACGACGTATCCGTATCAAGAAGTTAGCAGAATGATTTATCACCCTGCAATGCAGGACATGTACGTTTCTGCAACAGCCGTGCGGCCTGCACAGACAGTGATCACCCGCCGAATCAGGTTGAAGCATCTTCGAAACATGACTTTCACAAATATTGTATATGTTATAAGCATCGGAAGCATTGACTCAATCCAGCCTGTACTCCATCACGTTGTACTCGTTAGTCTCCAGATTCATTCTGACAATGACGGGCTTCCCATCACGATATTCCCACGTCTTTATCTCTTCAATTGTTGTTTCAACGATGATTTCATCACTCACATTCTTATACTTTTCATATGATGCAGTATGTATCTTTTTATATTCTTCCAGGATATCTCCGTGCGCATCCCATGTCCCTATATTTCTGGCCTTCCCGTAGATTTGATAATTATCAACGCAAAATGCCACATTTTCATTTGC
>DAOPZJ010000087.1 GCA_035353335.1 Oscillospiraceae bacterium
CATCATTCATTCCCCCTTAAGAATGTATCATATTCGGCGTGGTTGATGCGCCACAGCGGATAGGCAAGCGAGAGCAAGAAAACAATCAGATCAAGCGCAAGCATGGCTGCTATACTGACCCATGAGATACTTACGGTCGTATTATAAAGATTTGCAAGTGAAAATGTAAATACTTTCGGCCCGATTAAAAACAATAATACTCCTGCAATAATGTTCGAAATCAATAATAGTAAAAGTACCTCCACCGCCGCAAAAGCCCTCACCGTTGATAATTTGGCTCCGCATAACAGGTGAATTGCATATTTCTTGAGATTCCGGTTGATCTTGTTACTAATGTTGGCGCTTATGCAGATGACCGCAGTCGCCGCGATAAAGACGCTGCAATACAGTAACAGATTAAAATAATCGTCGATCTCAATTTTCAAAGAGCGCGGAATATTCATGATATTCCAACCCTCAATCTCGGAATAGCCGTTCGCCCAGAAAAAGTCGTTGACATTCCAGACAACCTTGTCCGGATTTTCACTTGATACGACAAGCATGTACATATAATGCCGGTACATGAAATAATAAAAATCCCCGATTTTACTTTTCTCGGGATATAAATCCATGGTCGGCGTATAATCCAGCGCCGGAAGCACCATATAGTTGTCCAGATAAATAAGAGAATCCTCCGTCCCCTCATCGGTTTTTAAACTCTTTTCGTATGTATCGAGAATTGCGCAGCCCTCCCGCAGGAAGCCGATGACCTTATAGACGTTTATGATGGGGATGGCAGGATCGGTGACCACGGAAAACGTGTCGCCGATTTTGTAATATTCGGCGAAATCATGCCCGAGGATCACCGGATAAACGCCGTCCTTTGAATAAGTCAACTCCTGTTTTGAGTATCCGTCGAAGTCCTTTCCCTCAGAAATGCCAAGATGAAAAATATTTAAAAATTCGGGCGAGACCGTCAGAGAATTTACATTGTTGAGATCGGTTAAATTGTTCAAAGGATAATTCCGGTTTTTTACCGGTGTTCCCTCGTCATATAAATAAAGCAGCTTATCAGGGCCATTAAAATGTTGAATCGTTACCGAAGAACGGTCGTAACGCAGCTGGATATATTCCGGATATTTGGCTTTTAATTGGACTAGTGTCTGAAAATATTTTTCAATTCCCTCCCTGCTCATATAGATATCCCGCTGCGGCATCGTGGAAACAATCATCCGGGTCGAATCGTCGTTGTAAACACTCTCAAAAGTGTCCAGTACGTTCTGCGTATTCGTATAATATCCTGCGGTTCCGCCGATCAGAAATACGCTTCCGGAGATGATCAGAATGATCAGAACGCTTAGGACAATGCTTTTATAAATACTTGTCAGGGCTTCAGAAAATAAAATCTTCATTTCAGCCACCTAATCCTTTCGGAGCGCGTCGCCCGGCTCGATCGCCATACACCGGATCATCGGTATTAACGCAGTCAGGATGCTCACTCCAAGCGCGGAAAAGTAAGCTATCAGCATGGACTCGGACAGCAGCCCTGGCAGTTGGATCCGGGACGAGGCCGTCTCCAGCGCCTTCTCGATCCCATATGCAGCGAAAAAGCCGAGATTATACAATAAAAATAGGCGCAATCCAATCCCCAGAAAGATGCCGAATACGTTCGCACCGATCAGACGGCGCACAGCGATCTCCCGAAACCGCCGCTGCGCCCACATCGCGGTAATAGGAACGGTTGAGATAATCACCGCGAAGATACAAAAGCCGATCATCAGCAGATTCAGCGTCTTTACCCCGAAAAACTTTGAAATGCTCTCGGTGGTCTGCGGCAGTTCACATTCCTCTACGCTCAACTCATGATCTTTCAAATAGTCCATCAGTTCATCGAAACGTTTGTTTGTGTTTAAGGCGTCTCCGGCATCCAGCACGAAAATCCCGGTCTGGCAGGTATAGCCCTCGCTCATGATTCGGATTACGCCACTGCTTGAAATATTTTTCGTGTTGACAATCAACTCGCCAATGACCTGATACCCTTTGAAATAGAGCTGTCCTTCCTTCTTTTCAAAATTCGGATCGTTCTTGAAACTATCCATACTCATTTGATTGGAGCCGATGACCACGGCTACGGTTGATAAATTAGCAAAATCCGTGGCAGTGAATCTCCTGCCGCTTGTCACCGACATAATGAAATCCGGCTTTGATGAATAAATACCGTGCCAGACATTACCTTGGCTTTTAATCGAGCCGTTGAAGATCGTGATGTCCCCGCAGGAGCGAGCAAATTCAATAAATAATTTGGAATCAATCTCATCGGGAGAGATTTTATAAGACACCATCAGCGCCCGCGCATCGGCGCCGTAGAAAGCCGTAGCCGTGGCGGCGAGCTGCGCCCGGTGCGCCGTATATACGCCGAAAAACAGCCCGCTGAACCCCACAACCATATAGATCAGAACGAGGATCACCTCATCAAACCGTATTTTTTTCATTCGCAAACCGTATCACGACCCGTCATATGTAATATCTTTAACTCAATATTATTCATCTCCGGGGAACAGCTGTCCGAACACATCTTCCCACAGCGTCGGAACCAGATAGACATCCGCGCGTTGGTAAGCAGCGAGTTCTTCCTTCATTTGGTTTGACTCCTCTAACGAAGACGCCCGTTTCGAGATGATATATTCATCGCTTGTGACGCCCTCAGGTGAATATCCTGCCGAATTAGGTATCGCCGCAATAACATCCATTCCCCAAATGTATCTTTTCCCATCAGCGGTTACTGCAATCTTAGAATAATATGATGAAGTGAATTCTACGACATTATCGAGTATTTTTACCGGTTCTTTCAATTCATCAGTCACTGTTAAATCCATTTCCGAATATACGGACCGGTTATCACGATAAACTTCTGTTGGAATCGACCCGTCACCTGTAATCATGGAATTTTCACCGATCGCCCATAAAGAACCGTCATCTTTCAAAAAATACAAAGTGGACTGATGAAAACTTAAATCAAATTGATAGAGAAATTTAACGCCTTCCGCGACTTTTACGGTTCCGGATTCCACGGTGTTTCCGGTGTCGACATCAATATAATTTTTCCCATTGATATACAAATCGCCTTTTAAAGTGAGATAACCAAAAATGAACCCTTCGCCTCCGTATAACTGCGCCACATTTTTCGCCATAATTTTTACCCCGTTGGTCGGTTTCAGTTCTGTTCCGTCCTCGGTCACATAGAAGCCGTCGAGGCAAAAATTATTTGCCTCGTCGATATACCCATACGCATACTGCGTGGATGATTGAACGTTTTCGTGCTTCTTTTCGACAGTGAAGTTCCCATTTTCATCTTCGCTTAAGTACCAGATTGTGTTTTGTTTATAATAAGAAAAATAATATTTAAATATCGACGAAGATACCATATCGGTGATTTTACCATTCCCTTGTGCTTCATAAAAATATCCATTTAAACTCGTTACGCTCGAATCGACCAAACGCATTTCTAGATTTTGATACATTCCGCTGCCTTGTGTTGTGCCGATTATATATAAGTCGCCGTTATCTTTTAAAATATAACAACAATATTGTCCTGGGATATAATTCATGATTTCTGAAACACCATCCGCAATTTTCATGAATCGTTCACAAAAATTTCCACCTGTTTCGGAATTCGGGTAATTCCCGATTACCCACAGGGACTTGTCGCTTTTCAAAATGAATGTTGCATAACCGCAGCCCTCGACGTCCATCACGTTTTCCGCAAGCTTAACCGGTTGATCGGAGACATACTGCTCTGGCAACGGCAGCTCTAACGCATAACCGAAATTTCTACCCCAACCATAAAGTACATGTTCAGCAGTTAAATAATAATGTGTGCCGAAATAATTCCGCATTTGTTTCGGGGCTTTATCATAAACTTCAAGCGGAAACGTCACCACTACCCCCCTACTCTGCACCGGCTGACAGCCGGTGCAGAGTAGGAACAGCATGGCAAGAATGGTTATGGCTTTTTTAAATACCGTTCTTTTCATGTGAATTCCTACTTTCAAATCAGATTAATGTAATTTCACCCCAGTTGGTATATCCTGATGCTGAGTAATAAGACAAGTCAGCAGAATCTCCTGGTTCGTATGAAAGTTGACCATTAGAAGCGAGTTGCGTTGCGTAATTTGTATTAGTAGCAGCAGTATAAACAAGGCTCCAATGAAAATCGAAATCTGTGTTTGCTTGTGAAACATTCATTTCTGCATCCCAGAAGCAAATACCGTTAAGCATTGCGTATCCGCATCCTCCAGTAGCAACGCTGTAGATATCATTAATACCTCCGTCTTTCGCTGCTAATCCGATGCACAAAGAGAAGGCTAAAACCGCAGCCATCAGTACTGCGGCGATCAATTTGACTGACTTTTTCATAATGAATCCTTTCCGGGAAACGAAACATTTCCCTTTTCATCTCATAAACGGCTGAACAAAAATTAACAACCGATTTCAATTTTATTTTGTTCGCGAAAATAATACCTTTGAATGGGTCCGTTCCGACTACCCGTTTCCGCTTACGGGATAGCCGGTCATTTTTGCACAATCAGCACTTCCCGCTCGGGCGTTGTTACCCGATGCGGCCGGCAGGCAACATTTAGTCGATCCTTTTTTAATATCGCATACAATTCATCATCTTTTACAGCTTGATCAGAGTCATTTCTGATGACCATTATACGCAATATACAGAACATTTTCAATATCCTGTCATGTATTTTTTCCATGTTCCCATCGTAATTCCCTCCCCTTTTTATTGATTTTATAGCGAATTCGCTTTTTATTCTTGCTGTTGTCATTTCGGTTACATTTACTAATTTATTATGTAATTAATGTTTCGTAATGTGACTTTAATTAATGGTTTATATCCCCTTGTTTTACTATTTTCCTCATCACTAATCTCTATCTGGTGTTATTTTACATTGTATCCAGTTATTTGTCATGTAATATTTTCCATATTTCATTGACATTATTCGATAATTTTCGACATCAATAAAAAGCGGCGGCTTTCCGATGAAAGCCACCGCTTCTGTTTTTGATTCTTTTATGCGAGCTCGATGTATCTTTTCAAATTATCCAATCCGATTCGGATCGCGTTAATCGGGTCTTCCATGCCCTCGAATTCAATCGAGACATATCCGTCGTAGCCATTGGCTTTGAGAATTTTCAGACACTGCACGATCGGAACCACGCCGTGGCCGACGATTGCGCCGCGAATATAATTCTGGGCGCGGGTCTTGAACCATCCCTCACCGGGGTCGGGGCCGTTGCCCCACTTGAAATGAAAATCTTTAACGTGCACATGGAACGCGTAAGGCGCGTTGCGTCCGACCGCAAGCTCCGGGGCTTCGTCGGCACACATAAAGTTGCCGATGTCGATGAGCTGACCGAAATTGTCATCGGCGACCGTATGGATCAGTTTCTCAACCCGTGCGCTCTCCTGAACGAGCTGGCCGTGGTTTTCGATCATGGTTTTAATTCCCTTGGAAGCGGCATAACGGGTAACTTTGCGGCAGCCGTCGGCGATTTTGGCGACTTCGGTATCAAAGCCGCGAGTTCCGCGTGTGCCGTCCTTGAATCCGAATGTCGCGTCGTGGCGCATGGTTTTGACGCTTAATATCGCGGCGAGGTCGACTTGTTCAAACAGCCGCTCGGCCTCTTTATCAACGCTGTCGGCTTTTAAAAAGTCCGCGCCGGTGCAGTAATTGACAATCGGGATGCCGACCGATTTGGCTTCTGCCGCAAGTGCCTTGGCGTAATCAGTGACACTTTCACCCTCGCGCGGGGAGAGACCCGAAAATTCGATGCCGTCAAAACCCATCTCCTTGGCTTTTTTGATGCAGTCGAACTGCGGCATTCCGCTGACTCTGTAAAAACTGTAGCTGCTGACGGCGGTTTTTATTGTCATTTTATGATCACCTCGTGCCCGGTACGGGCAGATTCGTAAGCCGCATCGAGGATCTTCATCAGCGTCACGCCGGCTTCCGCAGGGGCGCGGCACTCGGTTTTTCCGAGCAGGCAGTCGACCCAGTGGTCAATCTCCTTTTGGAACAGTCCGTCAAAACTGAGCGCGGAGGGTTTTTTGAGTGCGATATCACACATAAAACCGTTTTGCTCGGTAAAAATTTCAAGCGTCGGGTCAAGACGGGCTCCGGCTTTGGTGCCCATCAGCTGGATGTCGCCGACGCCGTCTTTGATGTTCAGTGAAAAGCTGGTTTCGAGGGCGATGACTGCGCCGTTATCGAAGCGAATCAAAGCCGAGGCAAAATCTTCGACGTCGCAGATATGTTCGCCTTTGGAGACATCGGAAGCGCTGTAAAGAACGCTGTCCTTGACGCCCGGACGGTCAAATAGTTTTTGATAAGTGGCCGCGTAGACCGAAACCGGCTTCGGGCAGCCCATCAGGTAGCGTGCGAGGTCGATGACATGCACACCGAGATCAATGAGCGGACCGCCGCCGCTGCGGGATTTATCGGCGAACCAGCCGCCGGGATTGCCGTTGCGGCGCAGATAAGTGGCCTTGGCGTAATAGATATCGCCGAAATAACCGCTGTCAACAAAATCCTTTAAAATATCGCAGTCGTTGCCGAAACGGCGCACAAAGCCGATCATCAGCAATTTGTTGTTCTTTTTGGCGGCATCCGCCATCGCCTGCGCTTCGACGGCGTTCATCGCCATCGGTTTTTCGCAAATGACGTGCTTTCCGGCATTTAACGCGGCGATCGTGCAGGGCGCGTGCTGGGAGTTCCAGGTCGTCACCGAGACCGCGTCTAGCTCTTTTAATTTCAACATCTCGTCCTTATCGGTATAGAGCCGGGTGACGCCGTATTTT